>NZ_JAPWCB010000003.1:0-147762 GCF_041433745.1 Gemella sp. 27098_8_149
CAGGAAATGAAATCTAAGCAGCAAAATGCTGCCTAGATTTCATTTCCTGTTTTTCTCCATGCCCCGAATTTGACAAAGAGCCCTTTTTTATAAAAAAATGAATAATTCAAAAGTCATTTCTAAATAATACGACTTCTAATTACCCATTTTTAATTATTTAACTTATATCATCTCTTGCACCTAAGATGTCAATAGCATTCTTTATACGATCTTTTGTTGGTGGATTAATATCATTTAATTCATAATCAATTCCTAATTCTTTATACTTGAATTTTGCCATATCGTGATAAGGAAGGACCTCAACACGCTCTATACCATTTAATGTATCGATATATTCGCGAAGTTTTTTTAGATAATAATCATCGTCAGTCCATTTCGGTACAAGTACGTGTCTTATCCACATTTTCGCACCATTATCACTTAAAAAATTAGTAAATTGAATAATATTTTTGTTTGTTCGTTTTGTTAAACGCAAGTGCTGCTCATCATCAATATGTTTTATATCGACTAAGAATAAATCAGTTAAAGAGATTAATTCTAGTACTTTTTTATTCATACTTGGTGCATTAACATAAAAACCACCACAAGTATCAACACACGTATTAATACCTAAAGATTTTAATTTTCTGAAAAGTTCTAAAATGAAGTCTATCTGTAATAGCGATTCTCCACCACTTACCGTAACTCCTCCACCATCACTCGCTTCAAAAAATTCACGATATTTTACTATTTCTTTTGTTAATTGATCAACTGTCATAACTTTAGCATCAGGATTATGCATTTTCCATGTATCTGGATTATGGCAATATTTGCATCTTAGCATGCAACCTTGAAAGAATACCACATATCTAATCCCTGGTCCATCGACATTACCAAATGATTCAACTGAATGTACATTAGCTGTCAATTCTTTTTTCTCTTCTATAGCTATTCCTTCTACCTTTTCCATTTCCATATGAAATTTCCTCCTTTTGCTAATTTTTTTAATTTTATCACATTATAAATAAATATATTTTTTGGGGTGTTATTTTTTAAAATCTAAAAGGTGGAGGTAAATTCCCTCCACCTTCTTTTAATTATTTACTTAATTACATAAATTGGTGCATTGTACGGCTTAATACATCACGTTGTTGCTCTGGAGTTAAGCTGATTAAACGTACTGCGTATCCTGATACACGAATTGTGAAGTTTGGATAATCTTCTGGAGATTCAATAACTTTAAGTAATGTTTCTTTATTAAATACGTTAGTATTTAAGTGGTAACCACCTTTTTTGAAGTATCCGTCCATCATTGCTGTTAAGTTTTTAATTTGATCTTGTTTAGTTTTACCTAGTGAGTTTGGTGTAAATGCAGCAGTTAAACTGATTCCATCACGGCTGTATTCATATGGTAATTTAGCAACAGAGCTTAAGCAAGCTAGAGCTCCGCTTTGGTCACGTCCGTTCATTGGGTTAGCTCCTGGAGAGAATGGTTCTCCTTTACGACGTCCGTCTGGAGTGTTACCAGTTTTCTTACCGTATACTACGTTTGAAGTAATAGTTAAGATAGAAGTTGTAGTTTCATCTGCACGGTAAGTTGGGTGTTTTTTAAGTTTAGTCATGAATGTTTTTAGTAATTCAACGGCGATCTCATCTGCACGCTCGTCGTTGTTACCAAATGTTGGGAATTCACCTTCAACTTTGTAATCAACTGCTAATCCAGTTTCATCTTCGATTGGAGTAACTTTAGCATATTTAATAGCTGATAAACTATCTACTGCTACTGAGAATCCAGCAATACCTGTTGCCATGAATCTTCTAACTTTAGTATCGTGTAATGCCATTTCTAAGCTTTCGTAAGAGTATTTATCGTGCATGTAGTGGATTACGTTTAATGTATTGATGTACAGTTTACATAACCATTCCATGAATACATCAAATTTAGCCCAAACTTCATCATAGTTTAATACACCACGTAGAGGTTCTGTTTTTGGTCCAACTTGATCTCCAGATAATTCATCACGTCCACCATTGATTGTGTATAATAAAGCTTTTGCTAAGTTAGCACGAGCTCCGAAGAATTGCATGTCTTTACCAGTAGTCATACCAGATACACAACATGCGATAGATTTATCACAAGTTCCTAAGAAGTCTGCAAGTAATTCATCACTTTCATATTGGATAGCACTGTGGTTGATTGAAGATTCAGAACAGTATTCTTTGAATCCTTTAGGTAATCTAGTAGACCAAAGAACTGTTAAGTTTGGCTCTGGAGAATTACCCATGTTATCTAATGTGTGGATGAAACGGAAGTCTGTTTTTGTTACTAATGATCTTTCAGCATCTAACATTTCCCCAACAATTAATGTTGCCCAGATTGGGTCTCCTGAGAATAATTGGTTATAGTCTGGAGTACGAGCGAATTTAACGCAACGTAATTTTAATACTAAGTGATCAATTAATTCTTGAGCTTGAGACTCGTTAATTGTTCCATCTTGTAAATCTCTTTCGATGTAAATATCTAAGAATGTTGCAATGTTACCGATTGACATTGCAGCACCGTTTTGTTGTTTAATAGCTGCTAAGTAACCGAAGTATAACCATTGAACAGCTTCTTTAGCGTTAGTAGCTGGCTCAGAAATATCGAATCCATAGATCTTAGCCATTTCTTTTAATTCACCTAAAGCACGAATTTGTTCGTTCACTTCTTCACGGTCACGGATAATGTGCTCAGTCATCACACCATCAGCACCGATTTTAGCTAAGTCAGCTTTTTTCCAAGCGATAAGTTGATCTACCCCGTATAATGCAACACGACGGTAGTCCCCAATAATACGTCCACGTCCATAAGCATCTGGAAGTCCTGTAATAACACCAGATTTTCTTACTAAACGCATTTCTGGAGTATATGCATCGAATACGCCTTGGTTGTGAGTTTTACGGTAGTCTGTGAAGATTTTAATAACTTCTTCATCTACTTCATAACCGTATGCTTTACAGCTGTTAACAGCCATGTTAATTCCACCGAATGTCATTAACGCACGTTTAAGTGGTTTGTCAGTTTGTAATCCAACAACTTGTTCAAGATCTTTTTCAATATATCCAGGTCCGTGAGAAAGGATAGTTGAAGGAATGCTAGTGTCCATATCTAATGTTCCACCAGCTAAACGTTCTTGACGCATTAACTCGTTGAATTTTTCAACTAATTTAGAAGTTGCTTCAGTTGGTCCTTCTAGGAAAGATGCATCCCCTCTATATTCAGTATAGTTCGATTTAATAAAGTCTACTAAATCAACCTCTGTTTGCCATTTTCCACCAACGAATGCTTTTTTTTCTGCAACTGTTGTCATAATAAGTCACTCCTTAAATTTTATATTATATAAATTTATTAATTATTTGTTACACTCATAGTTTACCTACAACTCATAATTAAAACAATAATATTTACACTCGATTTGTGTACATTTTGTGAACCACAGTTCTAGTACAGGTATTTTTATTTCTGATAATTCACTTAAAAATTTTATGAAAATTAAAATATTAAAAATGAAAAGTTTACAGCAACAGCTATGAAAACGTGATATTTTAAGAAGTTTTATTTTAAAGATATTTATTATCCATTATATAACTGTTATTTAACTGAGTAAAAAATATGTATCTGTTATCATTATAAATATATCAAAATATAGTATTATTTTGCGATAAAAAAATAGGTAATCGATATCTTCTATCAATTATCTATTTAAAAAATACTATTTGAATATACTTAACAAGTCTGCATATCCCTCTTTTTCTAAATCATCTTTCTTAATAAATCTTATTGACGCACTATTAATACAATATCTAAGTCCACCTAACTCAGTAGGCCCATCAGGGAATACATGCCCCAAGTGTGCATCTCCGACTCTACTTCTTACTTCTATTCTTTCCACATAATGTGAATTATCTTTGTAATATCTAGTAACCTCTTTTTCTATTGGTTTAGAAAAACTTGGCCATCCGCACTGAGAACTAAATTTATCTTTAGAAGAAAATAATGGTTCACCTGTTGTTATATCTACATATATTCCTTCTTCAAAACTATCCCAATATTGTCCAGTATATGGACTCTCAGTTGCACTTTCCATAGTAACAGCATATTCTAAATCAGATAGTTCTTTTTTTAATTCATCTTTTGATTTTCTTTCGAATTCTTCTGGATTAATTTTAATTTCTTCACTCATTTTATTTATCTCCTTTATAATTTATATATTCTTTTAAATCTTCTATTATATGACTTCCATCTTTTACCCCTAAATTATATACGTGGTTTAGTTTTTCGATATCTTTTTCCAGTCGCTTTACGTTAATATCTTCACTAGGTCTTATAACAAATACTTTCCCTTGCTTTTCTAACTCAAGTATTTTTTCTACTGTTTCATTATAATCCTTATATCTATTTTCTAATTTTTCAACTAGATGTGGATATTTTTTATAGAACATTTTATATTGTATACTTGTCGATTTTTTCTTTCTATATGTTATTGGTCTCGTTAATATAACAATAATTTTATCATAATTTTTCTTTTCAAAAAAATCTATAGGTATGCTGTTTGCTATTCCCCCATCAAGATACTTTTTCCCATCTACTTCTATTATTTCTGAAATAAATGGTAGCGCAGAAGTAGCTCTCAATGTCTCCATTTGCAAATACGGATCATGGATTTTTATAAACTCCGCTTCCCCATTTTCAATATTAGTTACCGTCGCATAAAAGTTTGTATTTGATTCTTTAAATGTTTTGTTATCAAATACATCAAGTTGAAAAGGAACTTTATAATATGTAAAATCCTTATTAATCAAATTTCCAGTTTTTATCCAACTTTTCAAACTCATATATCTCTTATCATTTATATAATTAACATTGTAACGAAGTGCTCTTTTGGGTTGCTTAGAAACATAATTCACTCCAAACAGTGTTCCTGCTGAAACTCCAACGATATCTGTAACTTCTATATTATTTTCCAAGAACACATCAAGGACACCGGCTGTAAATAGTCCTCTCATTGCTCCACCTTCTAATACTAAACCTACTTTCATTCAATCACACTCCTTTTTAAATTGATACTATTATATCATCTTTTATCCATTAGTTTAAATAAATTTACTTGAGAATCAAGTTATGTTAATATTTAGACAAATAATAATTCAATAAGAGGTACATATGAACATATTATTAATCGGTGGTAATGGCTTTGTAGGACAAGCATTAATTAAAGAATTTATGAAATACAATGTAAAAGTTAGCTACATATCTAGAACCCAAAATCACTCTATTTATAAAGATGAAGCAACATGGATACAGGGAGATATTTTTGATATTGAAAATATATTAATTAACGAAAAATACGATATCGCCATTCATTTAATAGGAACAATTAAAAATAAAAATCTATATTCTAAACTAAATACAGAAAGTGTAACACAGACAATTAAACTATGCCAAAAGCAAAATATCAATAAACTTGTATATTTTTCTGCAAATGGTGGTTTTAAACAATATATAGAAAGTAAACGCAACGGAGAAAAATTAGTAGTAAATTCAAAACTAGATTATCTAATAGTCCGCCCAGGTCTTATGTACGGTAAAGACAGACTCACCTCTTATTTCAATATATTACCGATTAAATTCTTTTCAAAATTTGGCATAACATTTTTTAAAAATGTTTATCCCCTTCCAGTTGAAAAAGTAGCAGATGCAGTAGTTAAAGCTATTCTTGACAACACTGATTCAACTATTATTGAAATAAACGACATGAAATAACTATATACTCCGACTTAAAGGGAGTGACTCAAAAATCATGATTTCGAAGAAATCGATTTTGTCGAGTCACCCCCGCAAAGTTTATTAGATATCTAAAAAGCTTTTATAAAGCGTATTTAGATATCAATAAACCACTGCGTCTATGAGTTTTCATATACACTTTGTTAAAATTTAGGACTTTTGGGTTCTCCCCTTAAGTCTATTTTTTTGTGACATTTGTCATATTACTTCATGACATTACCTACTAAAATATAACTTTCTACTTCGATATAATTAAATTATCAAAGATGAGGTGAACAAAATGTCATTAAATAACATTATAGAAGTAAAAAATATAACAAAAACAATTAAAGGAAAAAATATCTTAGATGATATTTCTTTTAAAGTAAATTCTGGTGAATGTATTGCTTTAATTGGACCAAATGGAGCCGGTAAAACTACTCTAATGAATTGCCTACTTGGAAATAAATTCATCAATTCAGGCTCAATAAAGATTAATTCTTTAAATCCGGGAAACCAAAAACTAAAAGAATATCTTAATATACTTCCTCAGGAAAATGTTGTTCCTGAAAAACTAAAAGTAAAAGAATTACTTAGTTTTATTCAAAAATTATATAATAACCCATTAACAAACGAAGAAATCGATGAACTGCTAAGATTTGAGGATTCTCAAAAAGATAATTTTGCTTCTAAATTATCTGGTGGTCAAAAAAGATTATTATCTTTTATTATCACATTAATAGGAAGACCAAAATTAATTTTCTTAGATGAACCAACGGCTGGAATGGACACATCAACACGTATTAGATTTTGGGAGATTGTAAATACCTTAAAGAACAAAGGACTAACTATTATTTATTCTTCACATTATATTGAAGAAGTAGAACATACTGCAGATAGAATTTTAGTTTTAAATAAAGGAAAACTAGTTCGTGATACTACTCCACATGCTATGCGTGCTGAAGAAATTGAAAAATACTTCACACTACCTATTAAATATCTATATCTATTAAAAGATAATGATATTATAAATAATTTAGAAATAAAAACAGATAACATTAATTTCTTAACAAAGAAACCGGATGAAATATGGAACATATTACAACAAGCTGGATGCACATTTAAAGAAATTGAAATTCAAAACAGAACTTTATTAGATAGTATTTTTATAACTACAAAAGATAATGGAGGAGCTAAATAATGAAAAATCTTGCCAACTTATTAAAAATAGAATTTATATTCATAAAAAGAAATCTAACTAATTTTATTATGGGATTAGGTTTTCCAGTTATCTTCTTTATAGTATTTTCTGGAATGCAGCAATTTGATGATCCTGAAACAAAGATACGTGTTGTAAAAGATATGCTTATCTCTATGACTGCATTCAGTAGTATCAGTTTTGCCCTATTTTCTCTTCCTATTTCTATAAAAGAAGATGAGAAAAATAACTATCTACATATATTGAATAATTCTCCAGTAAAAATATCTGAATACTACTTTGCTCGTTTTATTCGCCTAATAATTACATTTATTATTTCAATAGTTGCTGTGTTCGTCATCGGGCATATTGTTAGAGGTGTTAATATGACAGCTCGTGAATGGATTATGTCAGCTGTTCTAATGCTTATCGGTAGTATTACATTTTTAGGTATGGGATTGCTTTTAAGTCTTATTAAATCAGAAGAAAAACTCTCATTGCTTGCTAACATATTGTATCTAGGACTTGCTATGTTAGGTGGACTTTGGTGGCCTACTTATCTTTTCCCAGAATGGCTACAAAATATTTCTAAACTAACACCCACATATCATTTATTAGAATTTGTTAATAAATATATTAAAGAGGATATTTTCTCTTATAAATCATTAGCAATTCTTCTAGCTTACTCAGTTGTATGTATAATTGCTACACTGGTAATAAAAAACAGAAGAGAATCAAAATAATAACATAGGATAGAGTGATTCGATAAAATCGTGATTTCGTAGAAACAAGATTTTGTCGAGTCACTTTCCTCAGTGGTTTATGAATTTTCATGTGAACTATTTTTTAAATATAGTACTTTTGATACTATTATGGTATCATTAAAGAATAAGGAGACTAACATGCATAAAAAATTATTAAATTTATTAAAAAGAAAATATGGGTTTTATTTATCTCTAGTATTCTTTATATTCCCTATTGCATATATACTTGATGGAAGTTATCCTAAATATGTATTATTCTTAACTATTTTAGCAATTACTTCATATATAGGAATGTTATATACAAAAAATAAAATTCTTATTTTTTTAGAGTGGTTTTATTTAATTGCTTATATCAGCTATACGACTATTGTTTTCTACCCAATGAATATTCTATTTAGTTTCTATTTAAGCAATTTACTAGTTTGGCATTTTCAAGATAAGTATTATACATACAGAACAATTAGTTTTTTCATAACTATAAATTGTCTAACATTGTATATAATTGCTAATCCGACTTTAAACATTGGTGATAAAATTGTCCTATTTATTTTTTCTTCTATGTGTATCATAACCTATTTTTCACAAAAATATAGTTACGAAAGACATAAATTAAAAAATGAACGTTTAAAACACAATGAACATATTAATCTACTTCTTGCTGAGAATGAAAGAAATAGAATCGGACGAGACTTACATGATAGTATCGGTCATACTTTTGTAATGCTAAAATTAAAAGCAGAACTCGCTGAAAAATATTTAGAAAAAAATAATATTGAAGCAACTAGAAAAGAACTTAAAGAAATCAGTGAAATTAGTAGTGCTTCAATGACAGAAACACGATCTATAATTAATAAATTAAAACATAGAAGTATCAATGAAGAATTAAAAGTTATTTCGGATATTATGACAATGGCTGATATTTCATTAGATATTAAGACTAATATGACTACATCCCCATCTCAACTAGTTGAGTGGACTATTACGATGATTTTAAAAGAATTAACGAATAATGTCATTAAACATAGTAATGCTAATAAATGCAATATTGAAATAAATGAATCTAATAACAACTACACTGTTATTATCTCTGATAACGGTAATGGCTTTGAAAATATTAACGGAACGGAACTTTCATCTATAAGAGAAAGAATTAAACTAGTTAATGGGGTAATAGATATAACATCAAAAAAATCACCTACAACTATCAAAGTAACAATTAGTAAATTGAAATAGGAGGACAATATGAAATTACTTATCGCTGAAGATCAAAGTATGTTACGAGATGCAATGGCAACATTATTATCAATGCAAGATAGTGTTGAAAATGTACTTCAAGCTAAAAATGGAAAAGAAGCTATAGATTTAATTTCTACTAATAATATCGATGTAGCTATACTCGATGTAGAAATGCCTGAAGCAACAGGATTAGACGTATTAGAATATATTCGTAGTAATAACATAGATTGTAAAGTTGTTATAGTGACAACATTTAAACGAATGGGGTATTTCGAACGCGCTATAAAAAATAACGTAGATGCCTACGTCTTAAAAGATCGTTCAATCGATGAACTTATGAAAACTATTAGCAACGTCTTAGCAGGACACAAAGAATACTCACCTGAACTAATGGAAAATATTTTCAACAGTCATAACCCATTAACAAATCAAGAAAAAATTATTCTTTTAAAAATTAAAGAAGGATTATCAAATAAAGAAATTGCTAATGAACTATTTTTATCCGAAGGAACTATTAGGAATTATATTTCTAATATTTTAACAAAGTTAAATTGTAAAAATAGAACCGAAGCTGTAAAAAAATCTACTGAGGAAGGATGGCTTTAGATGACAAGAAAACTTGCTATAAGATTATCATTTCTTTCATCAATATTATATATAGCTCTAACAGTAATTTACTTTGCTTATATAATATCAAAAATTAATCATTCTGACAGCCCTAGCGCAGGCGCTGGTTTAGGTTTGCTACTTGCATTCCTAATACCACACTACTCTATGTTCTTAATAGCAGTTATTTTTAATATTGTTATCTCATTAATAAAATTCACAAAAAATTATTTGATTATTATTAATATAATATTATATGTCATAGCTGGCGCATTAGGGATTTATATTGGATTTTTCTTTATTATTTCTATTATTTTCCAAATAATATTCTTGATAATTGCATACAATAAATAAAAGCAGGAACAACTAAATCATAATTTGTATTTTTTCTTTTCTCATGATATAATGTGAATATACATTAGGAGAACATATAAACTCCATTCCCTAGTGGTTTATTTGCAGACTTTCTCAAGGATTTCAAGAATTGTTAACACTGTTGCTAAACCCAGCATCTTATCTTTATGAGAATCTGCTTTTTATTTCTAAAATAAATAGAAACAGGAACAACTTTAAATCAAAATTTTTACAAAGTGATTTTTAGTTGTTCCTTTTATTTTATTTAACTAAAGAATAGCTTATGTAGATTAGTTCTTTAATAGTTTCCAATTTGATATTTTTATCTAAAACTATACTAATCCAATGCTTTTTATTCATATGATACGCTGGGAAAATATTTTTATTATCTATAATATCTAAGATGTTATCCGTAGGATTTTTTACATTTAGAATTTTCACTTTAGTTGTAATATCAGTATTTTTATTTAATTTATTATACTCTACGTCCATTAACAAAGCATACCATTTATTCTTTTCATTTACAAATGCCAATATGTCTGGATGTTTTTTAAAAGGATTAACATGATTTCCACCATATTTATTACAATAATCGATAACTTCTGAACCTATTTTCCCAGATTCATCAGCTAACCCTAATATAGACCTTAGTAGATTCTCTACATGTTCTCTAATATTTTGAACAGTTTCTCCTACAGCACTATCTACGCTATACAATGAGTAAACCTCATCGAATTCTAAATCATAAACTTCTACTAAAAGTTGACTATCTACAAATGAGATTTCTATTAAGAAGCTACTGTCTAAAATTTCTTTTCGATATATTAGCTTTTCCGCTTCTTCCTTAAATCCAAAACCTTTTAGCTGTTCCTTAGAAAAGTTATATTTTTCTACATCTATAATCTTCATATTTATTATTCGAATCTAGCTCTATCGTGACTTTGATTCCACTTATCTACCTCTGGTCCTTTTGGCACAATAGTTTTTCCAGCCGATACGTAATATCCAACTTTAATTGCTTCGAAATCTGTTGTAGATCCGAATCCTGGTGTTTGATATAAGTCTTTTAAGTAGTTGAAAATATTAGGATATTCCTCGATTCTCTTTTTATTCGCAGAATATAATCCGTAATATACAGCATCAAAACGAATCATAGTAGTATAGAAACGAATATCTGTTTCTGTTATTGTATTTCCATGGAAGTATCTTTGGTTTGATAAACGTTCTTCCACTATATCCATCATATCGAAGAATCTATCGAATGCCTCATCATATTTTTCTTGACTTTCAGCAAATCCCATTCCATATACACCATCATTTAAAGCTACAGCTAATTTTTCATTCCACTCATCGATTTGATCAGCAAGATGCTCAGGGTATAAATCTATTCCATCTTTTTTATGTAGTTTTCTAAATACTGTCGCAAATTCATGAAGTAACTCAGCTGATTCTTTTCTAACTACTTTTCCTGTAGTAACGTCTACAAGTACCGGCACAGAATATGGTCCTTCGTAATCTGAATCACTATTTAAGTATACATCTTTAATTTTTGATTGTTTTAAAACTGGATCTATCCCATCTTTATCTAAGCTAAATTGCCACCCTTCTTCTCCACGACGATAATCCAATGTTCCTAAACTAATCGCATCATCTAAACCTAGTATCTCTCTTGCTATAACCGCTCTTTGTGCATATGGGCATACCGAAGTCCAAAACAGTCTATATCTTCCTTCCTCTATAGGTTGTTCTTCTGTTCCAAATGGTTTACTAAAAAATTTTTTCATGTGATTTTCTCCTTTTTAATTTTCTATAAATTTTTTTGCTTCTTCATAAATATACATAACATTCAAAGTATGTTCTTTTTGATCATTCATGAAATTAAAATCTTTATTATTAATGACTTCAACGAATTTTTTAAATTCAGCAAACATTCTGTGTGAATGAATATTTTTGTTTTCATTTATTAAGTTATCTTTTGTTTGAATACTGTAATTAGGAACTTCATTTGTAGGTCCAATAACTTTAATTATACCTTGATCACCTTGAATATTTACATAACTATTATTAAAAGTATCTTTCGCTGCAATGCATACTACTTTAAAATTATCATATTCTAATAGAAGAATACCCGAAGTATCAACATCATTAACAATATTAGGTAAATAATGTACTTTATTAGGTTTACCAAACAGTCCAACAACAAAATGAATATTATAAATATTTAAATCACCAAGTACTCCTCCACCTTTACTCTTATCAAATACTGGAGCTATTATTCCATTTTTAAATGCTTCATATCTTGAAGAAAGTTGAGAAAAATTACACTCAACAAGTCTTATTTCTCCTATATTATCAAGATTTTCCTTTATATCAAGATAATTCTTTTGATATTGATTTGTTATTGCTTCTATTAAAATTAATCCTCTAGCTTCAGCAATTTCAAACAATTCTATAGCTTCATCATACTTTAACGTAAAAGGTTTTTCACAAATAACATTTTTACCAGCTTCTAGAGCCTTCTTAGCAACTGTATAATGTAAATTATTTGGAACTGCAACATAAATCGTATCAATCGCTTTATTTTCTAGACAAAGATCAATATCAGTATATATATTATTAATATTATATTTAGACTGTAATTCTTTTAAATTTTCTATATTTCTAGCCGTTATAGCTTCTAATTTAATTTCTGGAAGTTCATGTGCAAAAGATAAGAAATCTTTCACTATCATTCCAGAACCGATAATTCCTAATTTCATGTTTTCCTCCAAACTACTTTGTATCTTTTAATTATATCTTTATAAACTTACACTAGCAACTTTTCTGCATAAAAACTCTTCCTTAAAACTTTCACATAACAAGAAGATTCTTATCCTTTAGCTTTGTATTCATGTTCCGGATTATTATAATAATATCATGTATTTGATTTTTCACCAATTCTTACTCTTCCTCAAACTCATTACCTCTCTCATAATAACTATTCGATATCCACTTGAAAATAATGGGAATTATTTTCATTTTCTTTCATGTTTTTTTCATTTTTTTCTATTGACTTATATCTACTTTATATGATATATATATATATTTCGCAATGGAAAGGATTACACTATGACTAAAAAAATACTTGTTACAGGTGGAGCTGGATTTATTGGGTCTCACACTTGTATAGAATTATTAAATAATGGAAATGAAGTAGTTGTCGTTGATAACTTATATAACGCAAATAAAAAGAGTTTAGAAGTAGTTGAACGAGTTACTGGTAAAAAGGTAACATTTTATGAAGTTGATGTTCGTGATGAAGATAAATTAAATGAAGTTTTTGAAAAAGAAGGAAATATTTATGGAGTTATTCACTACGCTGGATTAAAAGCAGTTGGTGAATCTTGTGAAATCCCATTAGCATATTATGATAACAATATAGCTGGAACTATTACTTTGTTCCGTGTTATGGAAAAACACAACTGTAAAAATATAATTTTCAGTTCATCGGCTACAGTTTATGGAGACCCCCATACATTACCAATTAAAGAAGATTTCCCATTATCTGTAACTAACCCATACGGACGCACTAAATTAATAACTGAAGATATTTTAAAAGATGTTTATAAAGCAGACAACGAATGGAATATAGTATTACTTCGTTACTTCAATCCAATCGGAGCACATGAGTGTGGAGATATCGGTGAAGATCCAAAAGGAGTACCAAACAATCTAATTCCTTACATTATGCAAGTAGCTGTAGGAAAACTAGAAAAAGTTCAAGTTTTTGGTAATGATTTTGATACGCATGACGGTACTGGAGTACGTGACTACATCCACGTAGTAGATTTAGCTCGCGGTCACGTATCTGCTCTTAAAAAATTAGAAAAAGGTAGTGGATTAACTATTTATAACTTAGGAACAGGAATTGGATATTCTGTACTAGATATTATTAAGAGCGCATCAGCTGCTGTTGGGCGTGATTTACCTTATGTTATAACTCCACGTCGTGCAGGAGATATTGCAGCATGTTATGCCGATGCTACAAAAGCAAAAGAAGAACTTGGATGGGAAGCTCAATACGATATAAAACGTATGTGTGAAGATTCATGGAGATGGCAAAGTAAACATCCAAACGGGTTCGCTGATTAATATACTTAAACAAGAAAATATAAGTCTATGTGACTGACCTAAAAATCCAAAATATATAAAGTCAGTATGAGAGTTTATAGCACAACGGGAATGACTCAACAAAGTCGATTTCTTCGAAATCACGTTTTTTGAGTCACTCCCTTTTCTTATATAATAACACTTATTGAATTGGCCACTATTCTTATTTCCATAATAAAAATCTTTGTCAAGTGCGGGGCATGGAATTTTTCCATGCCCCGGATTTAGTATACAACCAAAAAACCTAAGGAATGGAGTCCTTAGGTCTTTACTCTATGCAACATACTAACTAATTGCTTTATATACATATTTTACACTGTTTTCTTTGATTTTACAAATTATTTTTTTAAAATAGAATCAAATAAATAAAATCCTATAGAATTATTAGTAAATCTACTAATTTTAGTCATAAAAATACCACCATTACTAGAAATACTTTTTTGTCGTGCTAAATAAGCTAAAGCAGGTGCTAATTGAAATAAAACTGCTTTATAATATTCATTTTCTTTTTCAATTAACAAAATAGCTTTCTTATACAATTCTCTCTCTTTTATTCCAACCTCTTTATCTAATATCAAATTATATAAATCAGTTAAAATTTCTTCTTCTTTAGGAGAATAATCAAACATATAAAATTCCTAATAATTACCAATTAATAGTTGGTTCCAATGGTAAACCACCACCAGCACTACCCCAGCCATCATTCGTAATAGTAGTATACTGATGAAAAGTAGTAACTTCTGTCCTTCCTTTTGCGTCAGCTATATTAAAATTTAAAAACATACTACCTGATAATAAAACAAAAAATAATCTCTTTTTCATAATAATAGAACCTTCTTTCTGTTATTTTTCAGAAAATTTAACTGTTTTTCGATATTAGAAATGAATTGTTAGTTTCATTATATAGTAAAAAATAAAAAATACAAGTCTTTTATTTAATTTTTTAAAATATTTGTTAAAACATCACTCTTTACACTCTGTCAAAATACTTTCTATTTCTTTTAATTCTTTTATAAACTTACTATCTTTATGCCCTATATATACAATCTTTCTTCTACTCTTGTCATTGCTACATAAAGAAATCGTCTTTCTTCTTCTACTACATTTGTTTCTAACAATACATTTTTATCTAACTTTTCATAGTTTGCTTTATACAAATAAAGATAATTCTCATCTATATTCATTATAAATACATTTTTTAATTCAAGTCCCTTATATAATTAATTTAACTTTGAATTTATCTCCCTGTCAAATTTGATAGATTGTTTTATTTTTTATATTTAGTTGTCTTCATACAGGAAAGCTCATCTTTTATTGATAGGATTACTTTTTTGTATAACAAAATGTACAAATATTTCTTTTGTAACTACTTTCCTAATTAATAAAAAAATAATTAGTATGGATTTTTCTCATCCACACTAATTATTATACACCCTATTATTTTATGCTTTTTTTCTAGATTTAATTGCTCCAATAACTATTGGAATTAAGCTGATTAGAATAATAGCAATTACAACTACAGAGAAGTTGTTCTTAACAAATGGAATATTTCCAAAGAAGTACCCTACTGATACAAATAATGTACACCAACAAAGTCCTCCAAAGAAATCAATAATTCTAAACTTAGAATATTTCATCTTACCAGCTCCTACGATAAATGGAACGATCGTACGAATGATTGGGAAGAATCTTGCTAAGAAAATAGATTTTCCTCCATGTTTTGCTACAAAGTTCTCAGCGTCCTTTATGTTCTCATCAGACACAAATTTTTTAAACCACGCCTTACTCTTTAAATAATCAGAGAAGTTTCTTCCAATAAAATAGTTACAATTATCACCAATTACTGCGGCACTTACACATAAGAATAATAATAAAAAGATGTTATTCCCTGTTGCAGCCCACAATGCACCACTAGCGAACAATAATGAATCACCTGGTAAAAACGGCATAAACACAACACCAGTTTCAATAAAGATAATTAAAAATATTATCCCATACATCCACCATGGTCCATGTTGTGTCATTAATTCACCAAGATGTTTGTCAATATGCAATACAAAATCAATTAAAAATTTAATTGTTTCCAATGTAAGCCTCCTAAAATTAATATGTCCTAATGATTATACCATAGACACTATAGCCTGTCTAATAATCATATAGTTTTAAACATTAATCTCTTATGAATTTTTTCATTTCAGCAATGTAGTCCGCATTACTTTCGTGTTTTCTAAGATGATTTAAAACCCCGATTGTTGGTTCACTAACATCTTCAAGCTTTCTACGTGTTTGCCATAAGATTTTTACTTCATCTTCCGTTAGTAATAAATCTTCTTTTCTTGTAGAACTCTTCAAGAAATCAATAGCCGGATAAACTCTTCTTGAAGCTAGTTCTGGTGATAATACTATCTCCATATTACCAGTACCTTTAAACTCTTCGAATATTAGATCATCCATTCTCGAACCAGTATTAATCAAGGCAGTAGCGATTATAGTTAAACTTCCTCCACCTTCAACATTCCTTGCAGCTCCAAAGAATGCTTTTGGCTTGTGAAGGCTCGATGGATCTACCCCTCCACTTAGGACTTTACCACTACTTGGCTCAACTATGTTATAAGCTCGTGCTAATCTTGTAATACTATCCATAAGTATAATTACATCTTGACCAAGTTCTACTCGACGTTTAGCATGCTCAATTACCAATTCAGCTACTTTGATATGATTTTCAGAAGTCTCATCAAATGTTGAACTTACAACATCTGCTCCTTTTACCGATCTTTCCATATCAGTAACCTCTTCAGGTCTTTCGTCAATTAAAAGAATAATTAACTTCTTATCAGGATAATTTTTTCTAATTGAATTTGCAATATCTTTTAGTAATGTTGTTTTCCCAACTTTTGGTGGTGCAACAATTAATCCACGTTGACCGAATCCAATCGGTGCTACCAAATCAACAAATCTTGTAGAAAGTTTTTCCTTAGTAGTCTCTAGAACAATTTTTTGATTCGGATAAATCGGTGTTAACGCTTGGAAATGTGCTCTACCTTTTGCAACTTCTGCATCTACATCGTTAACCGTGTCAACTTGTAAAATCCCGGCATATCTTTCACCTTCACGAGGTTTACGAACTTTTCCGTAGACTTCGTCACCCTTTTTAAGTTCAAAACGACGAATTTGAGAAGCGGAAATATAAATATCCGTCTCTCCCTTTTTATAATCAACCGTTCTTAAAAATCCAAAACCATTCTCAGGATGTATATCATCTAGAATTCCAGAGGCATAGTAATGTTCCTCACTAACTGATTGTTTTTCTAAAATTGCTAAAACTAATTCTTTTTTATTTAATGTATAATATCTTGGAACACCAAGTTCTTTTGCTAAAGCTGTAAGTTCTTTAGTATTCATACTTTTATACATTTCATCAAATTTAACGTTACTCATTTTCTTCCTTTCTCTGTATATAGTACAGAAATCTAACGAAAAATATTTCAAGAAAAATATTTTATTTAAAATTTTTAAAAATTCCTAACAACTTTAAACGAGAGTAACTTAAAACCATTATTTTCAAAATCGATTTTAAAAGTTACCCCCGTTCGGTTCATCAAATATCTTAAACTCTTATTTTTTTACTTATCTCTTACTTAGTACAATTACTGCTGATAGAATAAAACCTGCCCCAATTAAATCTATCGTTCCAAATGTCGTGCCCAATAACAGGAATGAGAACATTATAGCTGCAATCGGTTCAAAGCATCCGATAATACTTCCTGTGACTGCACCAATCAACCTAACACCTTCTAGATATGTAGAAAATGATAAAATTGTACCAACTATAATTACTCCTGACATACATATTAAATCAATCAATTTAAAATTATCCGGAATATAATAACTACCTGTTAAGAAGTATGCTACAATACCAGAAAATAATAGCCCCCAAGCCATTATAGGCATTACACCGTATTTTGTAGTTAGACTGATTGAAAAAATATTATAACTAGCAAGACCAAATGCAGAAAGTAATCCCCAGAATAATCCTAATGTAGAAATATTTAGTTTACTAAAATCAAAATGGGTTGCTATTAACACCGTTCCAAATAGTGAAACTACTATTGCAATAACTTCTCTCGGAAGAGGCCATCTTCTACCTATAACACAATAGTATAACATTATTATTACTGGACCAATATACTGTATAACCGTTGCCATCCCTGCATTTGTATACTTAATTGTTAAGAAGAATGTCCCCTGGCAGATTAACAGACCAAAAAATGAGAAATTTAGTAGTTTTAAAATATCTTTCTTATCTGAAAATACTCTTACTAAGTTGTTTTTATCTTTAAGGAATAACATAGCTACCATTACGATTCCAGAAAAAAATAATCTATTAGCTATTATCCAAACAGGATCTATTTTCGATATATTTAGTAAATATTCCCCTAATACTCCTGATAATCCCCAACATGTAGCCCCAAGTAAGGTAAAGAGTATACCTTTTTTCATCGTACTTTGTCCCATAATTACTCTCCTAATGATCGAATAGTTTTAGGCTAGAACTAACTATCTTATTAGATTTTTCTATTACCTCATCGTATTTCTCATCTTTTGATAATAATATACTTGTAAATAATGTAATCATATTATTTTGAGCTACCATCATATTTCCACATGTATAAAACTTAGCATCTAAATCATTAGTAATATACCCGAAAGGTGAATACCAAAAACCATAACCCACATTATAATTTTCATTAAAAAATTTCTTCGCTACGCTTTCTGGATATCCTTTTATTATAGGCATAGGATATAAAAGACTAAGAGCTTTTATCGCTTTTTGAGAATCTTCTACTTTAGAATTTAAAACAGAAAATACATCTAATTTTTTCCCCATTAGAGTTTTATCGTCATATACATTAAACTCAGTCTCATAATGTGATTCAAAATCCTCTTTGTATTCTTGAATTATTTCTTTTTCATCAAACATAATTGAATAATCATTATTAAATAAGTTTTCTTTCTTCAAATAAAGATGTGCTTTTAAATCATTTTCAGTATAATCCAGGGAAATAAGTGGATTAGTTGTTATAAATAAACTTTTCTTCGATTCGAATGCAATAAAATATCTATTTTTACTTAGAAGATACTTAGTTATTGCTCCTAATGAAGTATTATTTTCTAATAATATTAAATTTTTTCTTGATAAAACTATTCGTTTTAATTCTTCTTTTTCTATTTGAAGAAGGGCTTTCCTAATATTTTCTTGCCAAAGCTCTGGATAAATTTCTCTAACGACATTAATCTGCGGTTCACTAGATATTTCATTTTTATCATCAAGTTTTTTTAAGAACGAAATTCTCTCTGCCCATAATTCAGAAAATTCTTTTTCTTCTTTCATATTAAAGAACAATGTAATATAAACATCATCACCTTTAAATACTGCCAGTATTCCTGGTACAACGAATGACGTATCACTAAAGTCTACCCACTCTTGGCTGTTTTTATTATTACCGTCAGAAATTCCACCGTAAATACCGAAGTACTCACAATCATGTTCATCTATCTCTATAGCACTCACCTGTGCTTTTAACTCTTCGAACCCAGATAAAACACTACTATTATCAAAACTTGTTAAGAAATCATTAGAGTCTAATAACCATGTTGCTTCATAACCTATTCCAATTATAGATGTTTTAGTATCAGGTGTTCTTATAATAAATCTCTCACCTTTTTTAGGAGTAAAAAGACTGATAAACTGATCTTCAGTAAAAGTTTTTTTCAATTTGAATTTCACAACAAGCTTATCATCTAGAACTGTATCACTAAAATCATAATCTATAATTTTCTGATAATCATTCATACATATTACCTATCCTTTTTTTTCTCCTCATTTTGTAGTTTTTCTTCACGTTCTTTAATTTCTAGTCTTTTTTGTCTTTGTTTAATAAGTCTATTTACCTCTTCTTCAGACTTATAACTCGCCTCTTTGTCAGTAAAAATAAATAGATTCTTATGGTCATTTAATATCGATAAGATAGTTTTTTGGTCAGAATCTTCATTTTCGAATAATTCCTCAATATATTTTCTCTTATCACTTCCTAATACAACCACAAATAAATTTCTAGCTGCCATTAGATTTTCATAACCTATACTAATTAATTTATTGCCATCAATTTCCATTCCAGCATTCTGAAGTTGTGATTTCTCCTCATCAGAGAATTCCACAATGTGAAGATTTTTGTTTACTTCATCTGCAAAACGATAATCGAGTATTCCTCCATCAGATCCTAAGAAAACTACTGCAACATCTATAGGATTGTCAGATAATACTTCTTTATATGTATTTAAGTCCTCTTCACAATCATTGCTATTCAATGTTTGAGGATAATAGATATTCTTAGTCTCGACATCTAATTTCTTAAATAGCTCATGTCTAGCATATCTATATAGTCCAAATTTTTCTTCAATATCAATATCAGCAAATTCACGTTGTCCTAACATTATTACATGTTTATAACGATATTTTCCTGTCTGATTATCATCTATCATTCTATTCGTAAATTGAGTATTTATAATATTTTCCGGTAAACAGATTACTGCACCATCTTCTAAGTTTTTTTCAAATTCATCATACATTCTATTTAAAACTGCTGTTTCACTATTACAAACTATATATTTCACGATTTCACCTCCGAATTATAATAAATCAGTTCTTATTATACCACAATTAGACATTACTAACAACGTGCTAACTCTTTAATGATTCTATACAAATCTACTCTATTCAATCTCAATCAAACTAGATAATACATACGAATAAACATATGTTTTTATATTATCTAATTTATAGTAATCTTCTACCGCTTCTTTATAAATTCTAAGTTGTTCTTTGTGTCTATCTCGTAGGATTTCTTCTCCGTTTTTACTAGTCACATGATCCGTTTTATAATCTACGATAATCGCTGTATCATCAGAAATTTTAATGAATAAATCAACAACCCCTTGTAAAATTACATCAATATCACTTTCACTTCCATCATACAATTCTTTTGCTTTTTTAGCAGTAGTGAACGCTATCTCTGTTTGACAAAATTCGCTCTCGGATACTATTTTTATTAACTCGCTATTAATAAAGTTAGAAATTTTCTCTAGATCATCATTATTATTAATATTATCAAATTCTTCTTGTGATAATATTCTTCGTTCTTTAATGTTTTGTAGTAAATTATCTGTTTTCTTTAAACTATTGATGTAATACGCTACATCAGAAATTTCTACTCCTGCTCTTGTATCATTAACTATCTTCTCAAAAAGTTTATGAATGATATTCCCTCTTAAAATTGCCTTGCTAGTAGATGTTGATTTTTTTAATGTAGTTAATTCTAAGTACCCTCGTTTTTCTTTTTTTCTATTTAATTCAATATCTTTAGAATTAATTTTTTTCAAAGCACTATATGAAGTTTTCGCAGGAAATACTTTGTTCTTATTCTCTTCCCTTACATCATTATTATTTTGAATAGTTTCTTTCTTATTCTTACTCTCGAATTGTTTATAGAAATCTTGCAAATCAAATTCCGTACTCGCTTCTTCCTCATCTGGGGTAGAATTACTCTTATACATTTCAAATAATGCATCTCTTTCATTTTCAAAAATAAACTCTTTACCATAATCGCTTAGCAGATTATTTAAGATTTTCTCAAAATTATCATCCTCAAAAAGTGCTTGATATAACGGTTTATCTTTAGCATTCTCGTTATTTAATTGTATTCCATTTGGGCTTACAAGGTGTAGCGCATTCTCAGCACGTGTTAATGCTACATATAAATTACGTACTTCTTCTTCTCTTTCTCGTAATTTTATTAAGACACTATTATATTTATACAACTGATTTAATTTTTCTATATTACTAGAAATCAAACCAAACTTTTGACCTAACTCTTCTGCATTTATACTTAATCCAAAGATTTCTGTGAATAATAATTCACCTGTGTAACCTCTTTTACTAAATGAAGTATCTAAATCAGCTACGAATACTATCTTATATTCTAAACCTTTTGAAATGTGAATAGTAGATAATGTTACACTATCATTCGGGGTACGTTTTTTCGTTTCAAATACCTCATCATTTTTAATAGTTTTTAATTGATTTACCAAGCCACTCAATTTATTATCTATATTTTGATAATCATTAACAATATCTATAAAGTTCTCATAATAATCTAATTCTTCATCATTTACATCAATTGTTACTAAATAATTTTTAAAATCTATATCAGTAGCTATACATTCTAATAGACTCGGTAATGAGTTATTCAAACTAAAATTCAACCATTTATTTAATATATTTACAGTGTTATAATCTTTTTTCTTTTCACTATTTTTTAATTTTTCAAAAAGGTTTCTCCCTTTTGTTATGGATAATTTTAATAATTCATCATTACTATAATCAAATATCTCAGTATGTAAAATTGCAAGTAAACTAGCATCTCTATTCGTATTATCTAAAAATCTAAGAATATTATACAAAATGTTAAATGAATTAGATTCAGTGAACCCTACCTTTTCCTTAAAGAATAACGGTATATTGTATTTAGCAAAAACTTCTTTAAAACTAGACATTTTTGTACTATTTCTAACTAAAATAGCATAATCACTATACTTTTTGCCATTTTTGATACCTAATAATATTTCATAAGCAATATTCTCTATAGATTGTTCTCTAAAAGATTTTTTATCTTCTAAATCTTCACCTGTAAAATAGTTAGTCTTACCATTAATTAACCTAGTTGGTGTAATTTTAGAATTCTCACTTTCTTTTGCCTTTGGATAATATAGTGCACTATCTTCTCCATAACTTACCCCGGCATTTTTGTTCCCCATAAGTCTATTAAAAATATAATTACTAGATTTTAATATATTAATATCACTTCTAAAGTTTTCTTTTAGAACTACACAGATACCTTCAGAATCATCTTCGAAAGAATATTCTTGATTTACAGAATAGTCATCGATTTCTAATTTATTATAACTATTATATTTCTGTTCGAATAAATCAGGATTTGATCCTCTAAACCCATAGATTGCTTGTTTTACATCCCCTACCCTGAAGAAATACACACCTTCTCCTCTAATTAGATTTAAGATATATTCTTGAAGGTTATTATTATCTTGATACTCATCAACATATATTTCTAAGAAATAATTTTTATAATACTGAGCCGCTTCACTAGGTACAATTTCTCCATTTTCTTCTCTAGTTAATGCCTTTATAGCCAGGTGGTTTAAATCAGAAAAGTCTAAAAAGTTATTCTCGCGTTTTCTTTTTATGAAATTATTGTGCAGTTTCGTCAATACACTTGTTATCGACTTAGCTAATAAATTCATTTTTTCTAAAACTTTAAAATAATTTAAATAGTCAACAAGAACTTCATGAACTCCACTTAATAGTCCCGCATCATAAATATTATCTTCTATCTCTAACTGTGTATTAAGCTTACTTATAAGTTCCTTAAGCTCTTCAAGTTGTTCTTGAGTACTCTTTATAGAAACCTCATCTTCATCTACATACTTTGCAAGCTTTTCTTTTTTCGTTTCATCTAAATTTACTAAAGACAGTATATCTAATAAACTATCCTTCTTACTATTTATTAAATACTGTTGTACATAATTACAAAAATCTATCGCAGTAGCAATATCTTTAGTTTGAGTTAACTCACTAACTTTATTAAACTTATCTATTATACAATTTTCCTCAACTTCAAAATTGTTAGTTACTAAATCATTTAGTTTTGTGAAACCTTCCTCTAGATAATTTTGGAAGTTTGGGATATTTAAAAGTTTATAGTATAAATCAATAATATAAGAACTAATATTCTGCTTAGAGCCAAATACTGTAAATAATAAATCAGTTATTTTAGAATCTTCCTGTACTAATTGTTCAAGAACATTTCCTACCGTTTCATTCAATAATCCCCTGCTATTCGCAAGTATACTAAAATTAGGTGATAAATATTTAGTTTCATTATCGATCTTCTCTTCAACTAGATAATAAAATTTCTTTAATACATTTAAACAAAAACTATCGATAGTACTTATATAAGCATCATTCATTAACATTCTTTGTTTTCTTAAGTATACTAAATCTTCTTCCTTATTAGTAGATAGTAATCGTTCACTGATTTTATTCTCAATTCTTACAATCATGTTTTTCGCTGCAGCAGTTGTGAATGTCAGTACTAATAGACGATCTACATCCCATCTATTAGAAGCTACCTTTCTTGCAATTCTCTCAGAAAGCACCTCAGTTTTACCACTTCCTGCTGCTGCCGCAACAAGAATATCAGCACCGGTGATAGCTATTGCTTGCCATTGCGGAGCTGAATAAGAATGCTTTCTAGAACCGGCTATTTTATCAATCTTCTCAATTTTTATCATATAATTATCCTCTAATTTTACATTAATTATCACTATATATTTTAACATACTTTAAGCTTTATGGTATAATATTTTAAAATACTATTATGTTTATTACTAAAATATTTTAAAGGTGAAATGTAATGAATCGAAAACTTTTAGCACTAGCTCCGATTTTTGTGGCTAGTTCAATAATAAGACAAAATAAAAAATTAAAAGTAAGAAAAACTACTCTTAAGTTTGATAAACTACCTCAAGCTTTTGACAATTATAAAATTGCTCAAGTCAGCGATATTCACTGTGATAGAGTCGGACATAGCGATCTATCATTTATAAAAAAAATTAAAGATTTCAATCCAGATATAATAGTTATAACTGGAGATGTTTTAGATAGCTATAATAATGATATGGATATTGCTTATAATATTTTAAGTCAATTAGCAATAATAGCTCCGTGCTATTTTGTCTCAGGAAACCACGAATTAAGACTTCCTGAAGAATACGAGCAACTTATAAATATAATGAAAAAACTTAATATTACATATATGAACAATAGTAATCTACTTATTACAAAAAATAATGAAAGCATTAATTTGGTTGGAGTTGAGGATTACAATTTCTTTAAAAATGAAGATAACTTAAATCATAGAGCAAACTTCATAAAAACTCTAGAAGAACTTTATTCTCCAAATCACTTTAATATACTTTTATCACATAGACCTGAGAAATTTCCAATTTACGCAGATTTAAAATACGAGCTTATTTTTTCAGGGCATGCTCATGGTGGTCAATGGAGAGTGCCATTTGTAGGTGGTATTTTCTCTCCAAGTCAAGGCTTCTTTCCTAAATATACTAATGGTAACTATGTTCTAGAAGATTCAACTATAATTGTTTCTCAAGGCCTTGGTAACAGTTCATTCCCTATTAGGATTAATAATAGAATAGAGTTGGTTTTAGCAACATTAAAAAAATAGAATATATATAATATACCGACTCAAAAAGTTAGAAATCGATTCTTTCTTTTTAGAGTCGGTAATTTAATTATATTATTTTACAGCTGAAGTTTTTGGCAATGCTTTTTTAACATTTTTATTCATAGGATTTGCTTGTTTTTTAGGTGTTTGTCCAGCAGCTGGAAGTTTATACTCTGGTTTGTGATTAACCAGGGCATCTCCATTTGAATGAATTGCAGTTAATTTATCATATTCAGCTTGCACTTTTCTTGCATATTCATCCTCATTCTTTTTAGCTTCTTCTCGTGTCTCAGTATTCCAAGTTGGATGAGCTTGTGGAGTCACTCCTGGCTGAGTTACTGGTTTAATATTTTCATTTGCTGCTTTTTCCCACGCATCACTAGCTGCATCTTCTGATGCTTTTGATGGTTCATCAGCTTTTACAAATCCTCCTGAAAGTGTTCCAAATGGAACAGCAAGTGCTACTAAAGCTGTTAGTAATAATTTTTTAGATTTCATATTAAAAATCTCCTTTACAAATAATTTTTTCAAATATATTATACTGCTACTCTATAATTATATCAATAAAAATTTGTTTTTTTACGTAAACAGAAACCTTTAAAATCACTTTTTATAAAGAAAATAAGATGTTTATTTTTATAATTTTAATATTCTTTAAATTTATAGATAATTATAAAAAATCACCTGTATAGCCTATTTAACTATACAAGTGATTCTTTAATTATTAAAAATATAATTTTTCAAATTTTTCTATTTTTTCTTCAAAGTCTTGAAGAGCTAATTCAATTGGCTCAGGTTTAGACATATCTACACCCGCATTTTTCAGCACCTCAATTGGATAATTAGAGCATCCTTTTGAAAGGAACTCATCAATATAAACTTTTGCATTTTTACTGTCTTTTAAGATTAGTTTAGATAAAGCTTGGGCTGCTGAGTAACCAGTCGCATATTGGTATACATAGTAATTATAATAGAAGTGCGGCACTCTAGACCATTCATATTTGATATCTTCATCATAAGTAAATACATCACCGTAGTATTTCTTAATTAAGTTGAAGTATTCAGTATTTAAATATTCAGCTGTAAGAGCCCCTCCATTTTGAAGGTGTTGGTTTATAGTGTGCTCAAATTCAGCAAATTGAGTTTGTCTATATACTGTAGCTGTAAAGCCGCTTAATGCCTGATTAAGTACACGTAGCATTCCATTTTTGTTACCTTCTTTTTCAAATTTATTATAAAGGTACTCAGTTAATAATGCCTCATTACAAGTTGATGCAACCTCAGCGACAAAGATTGAATAATCTCCATAAACATATGGTTGGTTTTTCCTAGTATAGAATGAGTGCATAGAGTGTCCAAGTTCATGAATTAAAGTATATACGTCATTTAATGTTCCATCAAAGTTTAATAGTACAAATGGTTTTGTAGTATAACCACCCCATGAATATGCACCAGAACGTTTACCTTTATTTGGATAAACATCAATCCAACGTTCTGTGAATGCTTTTCTCATATCGTTAACGTATTCTTCACCCATAGGTTTAACCGCTTCAAGTACAATATCACGAGCCTCTTCAAATGTGAATTTTAATGGCTCTCCTTTTACCATCGATACTGATCTATCGTATAATCTAAAGTCTTCAAAACCTTTTGCTCGTTTATGTAAGTTGTAGTATCTTTGTAAAGCAGGGATTTTTTGATTTACTACCGATACTAAATTATCATAAACTTCTTCAGGAATTAAGTTATTAGATAATGCATTATTTCTTGTTGATGAATATTTATAAACATCTGCATAATATTTTTTTCTTTTTAAGTTTCCACCCAATGTAGAAGCTAATGTATTATTATGTTTTTTAAAATAATTATATAAAGCATGGAATGTATTTTTTCTAAGGACTCTATCCGTACTTTCCATATAAGTTCCATAAGTTCCATGAGTTAAAGTATGTTTATTTCCATCTTTATCTTCTACTTGTTCAAATTCAACATCAGCATTATTTAACGCTGAGAAAGTTTCATCACTTGCATTTAGAGCTTCTCCAGCCATCGCGATAATTCTTTCTTGTTCTGCATCTAATGTATGAGGACGTTTTTTATTTAATTTCTCTAATTTAAACTTATAAACTTTTAATTCTTCTAATTCCTCTACATATCCTGAAAGTACATCCTCTTCAATAGAAAGAAGTTCCGGTTTTAAAAATGACCACTCAGAATCAAACTTAGAATTTAAATTCATAGTTTTAGCATATATTTCACCATATTCTGCATTTGTACTATCCTGATCTTTTCTTAGAAAAGCATAAATAGTTAATTGTTCCATTTTTAAAGACATATCTTCTTCTGCTTTAAAAACTTCTAATAATCCTTTTGCTCCTTCTTTAACTTTTCCTCTATATTGTTTTATTTCTGGGACAAGTTTTTCAACTTCTTTAAATTGGTTCCAAAAATCTTCATTCGTTTCAAAAATCGATTCTAAGTCCCAAGTATTTTCAACTTTTTGATCTTTTCTTAGTAATTCAACCATATTTTTTCTCCTTATGTCTAATACATAAATTTTATTATAGCATATATTTTAGTAATTTGGTAATATATATTTAAATAACTACCTTAAATTTTCTGAAAATAACTGATGAATAATTTAATTTTTCCTTATCAAATGGTCATAATTTTCATGCCCTATAAAGATTTCACAATTTTTTCTGAATCCATAACTTTCATATAGTTTTCTCGCTCTATCATTTGACTGGGCAACATTTAAACTTAACTTAGGATAGCCACTTTTAACAAATTCTGTTAATAGCTTATTACCAATACCTTCTCCTCTAGCATGAGAAAAAACAAATAATGTATCTAAATAGAATTCTCCAACCAATACTTCATCATAATCAAAAATCATCGAATCTTTCTTCAGATTAAAATTACTTACAACTTCGTCATACCAAAATTCTTTCATTTTTTTGACTTCATCGTAATGATATGTAAAAGAGAATCCTTTAATCTCTCCATTACTCTCAAATACTGTACAATTTTTATAACTAAATCTGTCATATTCAGATAAAAATACATATTTTAAAATCTTTAAAACCTTCTCTTCTGAATAATCTTTTAAGATATCTATCTCTAATGATTTTATAAATTCAAATAATCCATCTAATACTTTAAAATCATCCTTTGTTGCTTTTCTAATCATGAGCCCTCCTATACAATAATATCTTCTATCTCTAATGACGTTCCGTTCATAATACGATTTTTATAAGAAATACTCGCTGGTGTGCTATCTGGCCATATTTTTTCAAACCATAACTTAAATTTTTCAATATCAAAATCAACTTTAACCAATTCAACATACAGTCCATCTCTAAATTCTGAATATATCGCTTTTTCATGGCTACTTTTAGCTATTCTAGTAATTAAGCCATATGTTTGCCCTTGGATATTCGCCATTCCAGCTGCTCCATTATTAATAACAATATTTTTTCCATTATCATAGACTGCTGGTAAGCACGTATGTGTTGTTGCTAGTATATCTATGTTATTTTCTTTAAACCAACTATCTAACTCTTTCTTTCTAGATTCTAATTTTAAATTATCATTTGAACATTCCCAGCCTGACATGCTTTTTTCATCACCATGGGTAATAGCAATTTTTTTACCTAAAAAATCTAAAACTAAGGTTTTTGAACGTTCTTTTATATCATTAAGAATATCATCACCTTTAATATTTTCTTTCATCATGTTATGAATAATATTTGATCGTTCTACTACTCCATCACTAACGTCTTCAGGATAATTACAACCGCATCCTAAAGATGAAGTATCATTTAATAATTCAAATTCAACATTTCCTAAAAGTTTTATACTGTCTTTAGATAACTCCTCAACCTTTAAAAAATCTTCTTTTTCGATATCAAACCAATGCATATCACCATTAAAAACTACTTTCGCATTTTCATCCTGTGCCATTTTATTGATAATCTCTAAAGCATATCTATTTCCATATAATCCTCCAACTATATAGACTACTTCTTCTTCCAATTTTTTAATTTTTTTTGTCCAATCCTTCCTAAGAATATACTCTAATGAACAATTTCTACCTTTTTCCATATAACTCTCTCCAAAATTAAAATAAAAGTAAAGACCTACAGTCTTTACTTTTATTATATTATATTTATTTATTTTTTGCGAACATTCCTGGCACTACATAACCAATAGTACATAAAATTAATCCGTATAAATTAACTCCTAATAGTAATGCATTCTTACCTGTACCAATAGCCCAACTAGTAGGAATTAAATTAATAGTTAATAGTATTCCTAGAATAATTCCAATCCAAAAACTTAAGTGGAATCCTAATTTTGTTGGTTTAACAAAACCGTGTAGTAAGAAAATCGGTGCTAATCCAATTACCATTGTTCCACTAATCGTTGTAGCTTTAAGAATATCTGTTCCCATAATCATTGGAAGATTACCTATAATAGCAAATGCAATCATAAATAAAATAGCCACTTTCTTCGGATTTTTTAATCCTCTATTAGACATTTCTGGTAAGTCCTTAGCAGTTAACTTCCCTAAACTTGCAAATGTAGAGTCAAGAGTAGAACCTGCTGCCGATACCATTACTACTATCATTGCAAAATACCCTACGACTCCTAAAGTCTTACCTAAAGCTGCCGGAACGTTACTACTTACTTCCATTCCGATTAATTTCGCATGAATTCCAATGAAACTAAAGATTAAAATAGAGAAGAATCCTAAAATACCAGATACGAAAAATGCACGAAGCATAGTCTTCTCACTAGCGATAAACCCTCTATCTGTTAATACTGGATCGTGGAATGGATAACTGAATAATTGTAGAATTGTTACAAGTAACATATCTACACCTGCGTTCATCGCCCAATTTCCTGATGTTACAAAATCACTAATGTTGTGCTGTGGTAAAATTAATGTTACTACCCAACCAACAAAGAAGATAAAAATAACAGCTTGGATAACATCAGTTACGATAGAACTTCTTAATCCACCAAGTACAGTATACCCTAAAGTAATAGCAGTAAATAGAATTGCAGAAATAATAAACTCTTTACTACCTGCTTTTCCATAATACCCACCTACTACAGAAGTATTACTCCATACTTCATTAAATAAACGAATAAGTATAGCTGCTGAAAATGCAACAGAAGCTGCTTTCCCATAATTAGAAGTTAAGAAACTTACTAATCCTTTTGCTTGGTACTTTGTTCTTAATCTATAAATTGCTAAACCACAAGTAGGAATACAAAGCCAATATGTTGCATAAGCTAATCCACCTACAAATCCATATTGAGCACCTAAGTTTGCAGCATTAGTTACAGATTTAGCAAAAATCCAACTTATAAAAATACTTAACATAAGCATCATTTCAGTAGGCTTTTCACCTCTGTTACCGTCACCTCTAAAGAATCCTGCTTCTGTTACTTTCTTAGGTGATAATAAAAACATTACCACTCCATAAACAATTAAAAATCCCCAAAATAGATATCCTGTCATATCATTCATTTTCTATAATATTTCTCCTTATTATTTTAATCTAATACTACTTCACCAACATTAGCGTATCTTGCGAATGAAGGTTCATAGTTTCGTACTTTAAAACCTAACTCTTCTAATATTACCGCAACGTACGAAGCACGAACTCCAGTAGTACAATAAGTAATCTGTAGTTTATTTTTATCCAAACCTTTGTCAGCTACATATTTTTCTAATTCTTCTCTAGATTTTAAGAATCCATTACTATCAACTAACGTATTAAATGGAAGTGAAATTGCACCAGGAACATGACCTGCTTTATTCTCTCCATATATTACACGACCATTATATTCAACTTCTAATCTAGTATCAATAATTTGAACATCTGTATTACCTATTCTTGATAATAATTCGTCTGTATAAATAGCTTTATCATTTTGAGTCGCTTCGCTACGAACTACATCGCTAACATCAATTCTGTCAGTTGATGGTTCATAATTTTTATTAAATCCTAATTTTTCGACTTGTTTATATCCACCATCTATAAATTTAACATTATCAAATCCTGCATAGCTAAATGTATACAGAACTCTTGCTTCATCTCCAAATCCTTGTTCAGGCATAGTAAAACCATATACTAGTACTTCAGATTCATCGGTAATTCCTAGTTTAGAAAAAATTTGTTGATAATTCTCTTTAGATAATAATTTCCCTAGTTCCTCTCCACCAAATTCTCCAAGTAAACTTATATCAGTCCAATCAACAACGATTGCTTTGTCATACATTAAAGAACCTTCTTCAAGCATTCCTCCACGTGCATCTATCACAACTACATTGTTATTTGTTCTATTATTTAATAAATACTCTGCATCAACCAACTTTTTAAAATCAAATTGTGTCATAACTGTCCCTCCTTTCTGACTATACTATCATTCATTATAACACAGCTTTTAGTTAAAAAATATAATTTCGCTTTCTAAATATCATAAAATTATTACATTTTTAAAATAACCAAGTCTATACAAATATATCAGCAATATTTTTTTCTTCAAATCGTAAACATAACTATTTACAACTCTAAACAATCATGATATAATAAATCGGAATTGTTTTGAATTGAATGATTAAGGAGAAAATAGAATGAACAAGAAAAAAATGATTATTACCGGTGCCTGCGGTTCATTAGTAATTGGATTATCTGCATTTGCAGGATACGAATACGGAAAACACCAAGCATATGAAACTGCACCACTAGTACAAAATACAGCACAAGCAAAAAAAATTAATTACTCGGACAAAGTTAGTTCAGTAGTTGTAAGTGAAATTACTGAAGATGGTTATGTAACGCTTCATGGTGATCACAGTCATTATGAAAAAGGACTAGTACCTTATAACGCTAAAATTCTTGATTCATTAGTTTATAAAAACAAAGACTATAAACTAAAAAATGAAGATATTCAGTATGAACTTGCAGAAGGTTATGTTATAAAAATCAACGGTAAATATTACTACTATCCTAAAGAAGGTATTACTCAAAATAATGTTGTTGACGAAAGTACTGGAAAAGAAATTTCAGCACACGCACATCACCATCATCACCATGGAGAATCTAGCGAATCTAAAGGAAGTGGAGATAACTACACATTTAATCCAAAAGATATCGTAAGTGAGACTCAAGATGGTTACGTAGTTCGCCATGGAGATCACTTCCACTATATTAAGAAAAGTGAGTTATCAGCTTCTCAATTATCACAAGCAAAAGAATCTGGAGTTAATCCTTCTTTAGCATCATCAGCAGCAGGAGTAACAACTCCAACGAGTGATGGTTATATCTTTAAAGGTGAGAGTGATATTATAGGAAGAAACAGTTTTGGCTTCATAGTTCAACACGGAAGTCACCAACATATTATCCCATATTCACAGTTGAGAGGAACACAATGGGAATATTTATTAAATGATCAAGGAACTACAACTAATAACACTAATACAACAGTAGTAAACACTCCAAGAACTAATACAGTAAATGACAATCATCATGAACATTCATCAGATCATGGAGATGATTATAAATTTAATCCAAAAGATATCGTAAGTGAAGATGAAAATGGATATACAGTACGTCACGGAGATCACTTCCACTACATTCCAAAAAATAAAGTAGAGACACCTGCTGAAACTGACAAACCTGTACCAGCTATTCCTACTCCTTCTTTACCTAGGGTAGAAAAAGTTGTTGAAATAGTCAAACCTACACCAGTTATTCCTACACCAACTTTACCTGAAGTGAATAAAGTAGAGAAACCTACTGATGCTGTCAAACCAGCTCCAGTTATCCCTACTCCTTCTTTACCTGAGGTTAAAAATGAAGAAAAACCAAAAGTAGAAGAGCCAGTTGTAAGACCTAGCGTTTTATCATTTGCTGGAGTTCAATTTAAGACTAGCGATGGTTTTGTTTTAAATGAAAATACTGTTGGTACCCCTACTTCATTAGGACTAGTGGTTGATCATAATGGACACCAACACTTTGTATACTATAAACAGTTAGTAAATTCTAAATTTGAAAAATTAATTCCTGAAAAATATTTAGAACAAGCTAAAAAAGAATATAAGGAATTAGAAGATAAAGTAACTGAAAAAGTTAATTACTTATCAAGTAAAAATAACATAGATAAAAATACAATTAAATATGTTTCTACGGCAAAAGGGGATGCCCTTTCATATGATGGTAAAACAACATTATTAGATGATATTAATGTTAACGATGTAACCGAAGCACCTACTGAAAAGCCAGCAGAAAACAACAAAGTAGAAAATAATACAGAAAAAGAAAATAAAGAAAATTATTCTGAAGAAGTGACTAAGAAAATTAATCACTTGGCTAAAATACTAGGAATTGATCCTAAGCTTATTAAATTAGTGGAAACTGAAAATGGTCAAGCATTAACTTACCCTCATGGTGATCATAGTCACACTGTATTATTAAATGCAATTCATATTGATGAAACTGATGTTACAATAACTGAAGAAATCCAAAAACAAATAAATTATATTGCTGAAGTTTACGGAGTACCAAAAGAAGCTGTTAAAGTAACAAAAGATTTCTTCGTATTTAATGAACCAGCTCACGCTTACGATCCAACACATATTCACCCATATTTAATTCCTCGCGAGAAATTCCATATTCCGGAGGTTACAGGTGATGATGAAGTGGATTTTGAAAATGAATTACTTGCTTTATCAAAACGTACAGGTATTCCTGCAGATAAAATCAAACGTGACGGGGATAAATTTGTAATTCCTCATGGAGATCATGATCACTTTGTTAAAATTTTATCTAAAGGAGCAGACATCTATTACAAAAATAGAATTCCTAATATCACAGGAAACTATGTTGCGGGAGACTTCGATAAAGAAGCTGTATTCAAACGTATCGAGGAACTTAAAGCTAATAACCTTGCTAAACATAGCAGCGATAAAAAACAAGCAAACCGTGTAAATCGTGCACTTGATCAATTACGTGCAACAATAGAAGAATTACCAACTAACTCTACTAACGGATATCTTGAAATGTTAAATAATTTTGACAAAAAATACATCCAAGAAGAAGCTAACGCGGATACTACTAAAAATGATGAATTAGTTAAAAAATATAATACTCTACTAAATAGAATCAAAGATGCTGATATTGAAAAATATGGACTTTCAAAAACTGACTTAACTAATGAGTTAAATGAAGCTAGCTCAAATAAAGATGCAAATACACTAAACAAAGTTAGTCATATGTTAGATGAACTTCAAAAATTCGAAGATCGTGAAAGTATTACAACTGTAAGTTACATCAAATATTTCTTAGAAAATATAGATAGTGATAAGATCGATAACCAACTACGTGAAGAACTTGCTTCACTTATAAAAGATTCTTATGAATCTCAAGCATTCATCACTAGAACACCGATGAGAACACTTGTTACAAGACTTATTAATGCCAAAAATGCTCTTCACTACGCACTAGAACACAATGAAAGTTCAAAAGTTGAATTCGGTGAAAAATATAATAAATTAAATGAGACTGACAGTGATGGTGCAACACTTCGCTCTTCAGCTGATCAATTCGCTAAAGAAGCTAACGATCCTTCATTCCCAATCGAATTCTCTAATGCCAAATATGACAAAGCAGATTTTGAAAAATATGCAAATAAAACAACCGAAAAAACTGAATCTACTACTCCAACAACTGAAGTAAAACCAGAAGAAGAAAAAGACAATAAAACAAATAATGACAGTAACTCTGGAAATCAACCAAACAATGAAGTGAGTACACCTAAAGAAGATAATAATACGACAGATAATAAAAAAGTAGAACTTACTCCAGAAGAAACTGCAAAAGTAAACTTACTAGCAGGAATCTTTAAACTATCTCCAGATTCATTAAATATTATTGAAACACCATATGGAAAAGCGGTGAACTTCACACTTGGTGGAAAAGCTGAAACGATATTAATTAATGATATCGATAGATTACTAGCTGCATTATTAGCAAGTGCTAAGCCAAAAGAATCTTCAACAGAAAACGAAAATAGTACGACTCTTAACTCAGAAAACGAAGTTTCTAATAGCAATAGTAATACAACTACAGTAGAGCCAAAAAACAACACAGGAAAAGAAGAAACTTCTAACAACACAACAACAAAAGAAGATACTTCTAACAGCACTACAGCGAAGGAAGAAACAGCCAACAACTAAACAAAAGAAAAATAATCTAAAAAGACTTGACAAAAAAGCTAAAAATAGAGTAAAATTAGGTTAAATAAATATATAAAATTTGATTATAGACATGTTTTAATCTAAGAACATTCCCAGAGAGAGTACAGATGCTGAAAGTACTTATTGTTTATTTTAAAATTCTACTATAAATAATATCAAATTAAATTTCAAGAATCTTTTAGATTGAATTTGGGTGGAACCACGGTATAGAAATTAATCGTCCCTTGCGTCTTTGACGTAAGGGATTTTTTATTTTACTTATAAAATTCAATCAAAATAAATTATTTAGAAGGAGCATACAATTATGTTAGATATTAAATTATTCAGAGCAAATCCTGAAATGGTAAAAGAAAAATTAGCAGCAAGAAACTTAGAAACAGATGTAGTTGACCTACTTATCGACTTAGATAAAAAACGTCGTGAACTACTTGTTCAAGTAGAAGATCTAAAAGCACTTCGTAACAAAAAAAGTGAAGAGATTGCTATCTTAAAAAGAAAACGTGAAGATGCTTCAGATGTAATTGCAGATATGAAACACGTTTCTGATGAAATTACAACTCGTGATATTGAAGTTAAACAAATCGCTGAAGAAATTAACGAAAAAATTATTAGAATACCTAACCTTATCTCTGATGAGACTCCTATCGGTGAAGATGAAGACGAAAACATCGAAGTTCGTCGTATCGGACAAGTAAGAGAATTTGACTTCGAACCAAAAGCCCACTGGGATTTAGTTGAAGAATTAGATATTGCTGATTTTGAACGTGCAGCTAAAATCTCTGGAAGTAGATTCGTGTACTACAAAAAAGCTGGAGCTCTTCTTGAACGTGCATTAATCAACTTTATGATTGATACTCACGTTGTTGAACATGGATACGAAGAATTCATGGTACCTCAATTAGTTAATAGAACTGCTCTATTTGGTACAGGTCAATTCCCTAAATTCGTTGAAGATGTATATACAGTCGAATCTGAAGGATTAACTCTTATTCCTACAGCAGAAGTTCCATTAACAAACTACTACAATGGAGAAATCTTAACTGAAGATATGTTACCAAAAGGTGTTACAGCATTCAGTATCTGTTTCAGATCTGAAGCAGGAAGTGCTGGTCGTGATACTCGTGGATTAATCCGTCTTCACCAATTCAATAAAGTAGAAATGGTACGTTTCGCTAAACCTGAAAATTCATATGAACAATTAGAAATTATGACTGGACATGCTGAAAATATCCTTAAAAAATTAAACTTACCATATCGTGTAATTACTCTATGTTCTGGAGATACAGGATTCTCTAGTGCTAAAACTTATGATATCGAAGTTTGGTTACCAAGTTATAACGCTTATAAAGAAATCAGTTCTTGTTCAAACTGTACAGATTTCCAAGCGCGTCGTGCAAACATGCGTTTCAAACGTGAAGATACTGGAAAAGTTGAATTCCTTCACACATTAAACGGTTCTGGATTAGCGGTAGGACGCTGTCTAGCTGCTATAATTGAAAACTATCAAAATGAAGATGGTTCTATCACAGTACCAGAAGTTCTTCGTCCATACATGCGCGGAATCACTAAAATTGAAAGAGACTAGTTTTCTATCCTTTTAAAATATAGTTTTTCTTTTCATGATAAATGCCAAGAGAGTCTAACAATCCTCTCTTGGCATTTTTTATTCTATCAAAGTATAAAAAGTAGTGAATTAAGGTTCCCTCCTCTCAATTCACTACTTTTTACGATATAATATAGACTATATATCTATTTGAGTTTTTTCAAACTTATCTAGTGCTTGTAAATAACCATCTGTTGCTGTAACATGCCAGGCTAAACTAACATCCCTAAAGTTATTCAACCAATTTAGTACTTTTCTTAATTTAGCTGGATTATTAACAAGTACAGTCTGGGCTTTATTTTCTAATTCTGTTAACCTACTATTGACTACAGCTTCATCAATATTCCCATTTACTTTAGGAATCTCTATATAAGGTATTTTGTTTTGATTATATAATCTCCATCCAGGACTCTTAATTGGATAATAATGGTTATGATCACCATGATTTACTATCATTTGTCCATCTTGCACCTGAATATGCTCAACTGTTGTATTCATACTGCTTGCCAATGCTGTTATTTCTTTTTCAAAATCTCCTTCTAAATCTGAGCTCATCGTTGGAACAGTTATATTACTAAGCGCAATACGTTTAACTACTCCGTTATAGTTAAATACTAACGTGTTACTCTCAACTGAAATATCACTCACATTTATTCCATAGAATAGTGAAATATAATTTTTCTTGCTGTCTAATGTTGCTTTGTCTTCAGTTGTTGTTGCTTCACCTTTCTTAGCCAAAAATTCTTTTGCTTCTTCTAGTTGTTCAGCTGATAAATCAGATTTTTTAACGAAGTGATTATGATCACCATGTTTTACAATATAGCCATCTCCTTCTTCACTAACAATATTATTCACATCGAATACAAAATCATGTTCTTCTACTTCATTATGATTTGCTACTTCTGAAGCATGCTCAGCTTCTGTATTAGGTGACTCAGTAACTGAATTTTCTTTATTAGCTATCTCATTAGTTGGTTCAACTAGATTTTCTTTAACTTGTTTTCTTATTTCATTCAATTGTTTTTCTAAATCAATTTGTTTATTTCTACTTTGATCTACACTGTAAGACATATCAAGATAAATAATACGCGCTTTTTGTTTTAATTCATCAGCAACTTCTGGGGCTAATTTTTTCTCATCTTTAAGTTTTAATATCTCTTCCTGTAGTTTTTCTGCCTGATCTGTAATATAGTCTGCAGATAAAGTATAATTTTCTTTTATATCTCCACCTTCGACTTTTTCAAAATTACTCATTATTCCTTTTGGAATATTTCCATCACTTGGAATTTCTAACTCTTCTTTTGAAATAGTATTATGACTTATATCTAGGTATTCTAAAGTTTTATTTTTTTCTTTTAATGCTAATGTAGATACATAGTTATTTGACATTGTTAAGTATTTTAGCGCTGTAAGATTATTTACATTTTCCATTGTTCTAATAACATTGTTATTAACCGTTAAGTTAATCAATTTATTTTGTTTATTAGATGGAAACTCACTAATTTTATTTCCACTGGCATCTAGATTCTCAAGCCCAGTTAGTTTATAAACATTGTTAATATCCTCTAGTTTATTGTTTTTAATTTCTAGACTTGTAATTGTACTGTTTTCAAAATCTAAACTATCAATTTTATTATTATTAACTTCTACACTTTCTAAAACTTTAGCATTTTTCAAATGAGATAATGTTGTTATTTTATTATCATTTGCCACTATTTTTTTCAACTTCGGTAAATTTGAAACAACACTCAAGTCCCTTATATTAGTATTATTCACCGTCAGCTGTTCTAAATTATCATTTTTTAAAGTCGACAATTCTAATCCACTGTTGTTAGATAAGAATAAACGTTCTAATTCATTTTTGTTACTCAATGCATCTAATTTTGTAATATTATTATTTTCAAGGCTAACTGCTCTTAAGTGATTTAAATCTTTTAGAGCTGAAATATCTTTAATCTTATTATTATCTAAGTTTAACGACTCTAAGTTAGTAAGATTTTTTAGTACATCAATATTTTCAATATTATTTCCTGCAGCAGATACCAATTTTAAATTTGGATAATCCTTTAAGAATGAAATATCTTGTATATCATTTTCAGAGAAATCTATCCCTTCTAATGTTGGTATATTCTTTATAAATGAATAATCTTTAATACCTGTTCTTGATACGTATAATTGTTTCAATTTTTTGAATTTATAAACAGGTGTAATGTCATCGATAGAAGTATATCCAATACCTAGAACTTCAATATTTGGCATAAGATCCAATCCATTTCTTTTAAGTGGATCTTTATTTTGACCTATGTTTAGATACTTAACAGTTTTCAACCACTCTTTCATTTTTTCTACATTTGTCTCGTGTACAGGAAAATCAGTGTCTGCTGATGCGTGTTGAATATCATGGATAATGTCATCATCAAATCCTAATTTTTTCAGTGTCTCTGCTCCCGAATTACTATGTGGATCTGCCAAAGGTTTTGTTTTATCTACGTCTTTAACCAATATAGTATGGCTATGATCCCCATGTGGATATACCAGTGCCTTACCTTCTGCTGTTTCAATTACTTTTATAGAACTTTTATCTATATTTAATTGTTTAGCAACATAATCGATTTTTTCTTCAATTTCTTTTTCTTCACTAATGTTTTCTTGATTATTTCCCTCAACATTAGAAGTAGTATTACTTTCTGAATTATTATTATTTTCTATTTTTTCATTAACATTAATATCTTTTAACAATTCTATTTTTCCATCATAAGATATTGCATCTCCATTAGAAGTACTTACATAACTGAATTTTTCTTTACCTAAATTATGTTTCTTAGAAAGATAATCAATCTTCTCATTAACTTCTTTTTCTAACTTGTTGTACTCTTCTTTAGCTTGGTTAAGATATTGATATGGAATAAGTTTTTCCCACTTAGAATTAACCAATTGTCTGTAAAATATAAAGTGTTGATGTCCACTATGAGCTACAAGAATTCCTGTTGAAGTTGGTGTTTTCAAACTATCTTCAGACAGTTTGAATCCATCACTAGTTTCGAATTGAACACCAGCAAATGATAAAATGCTAGGTCTTACAACTGGCTCCTCTACTTTTGGTTTTTCTTCATTTTTAACCTCAGGTAAAGGAGGAGTAGGAATAGCTGGAGCTGGTTTGGCAGCTTCAGTAGGTTTTTCTACTTTATTCACTTCAGGTAAAGAAGGAGTAGGAATAACTGGAGCTGGTTTGACAGCATCAGTAGGTTTCTCTACTTTATTCACTTCAGGTAAGGTTGGAGTTGGGATAGCTGGAGTTGGTTTAACTGTTTCAGCAGGTTTCTCTACTTTATTCACTTCTGGTAGGGTTGGAGTTGGAATAGCCGGAGTTGGTTTAACTGTTTCAGCAGGTTTCTCTACTTTATTCTTTGGAATGTAGTGGAAATGATCTCCATGGCGAACAGTATATCCATTTTCATCTTCACTAACGATATCTTTTGGGTCAAATTTATAATTATCTCCATATTCTGATTGTTCATGATGATTGTCATTTACTATATTAGTTTTTGGAGTGTTTACTACTGTTGTATTAGTGTTATTATTTGTAGTTCCTTGATCATTTAATAAATATTCCCATTGTGTCCCTCTTAACTGTGAATATGGGATAATATGTTGGTGACTTCCGTGTTGAACTATAAAACCAAAACTGTTTCTTCCTATAATATCACTCTCACCTTTAAAGATATAACCATCACTCGTTGGAGTTGTTACTCCTGCCGCTGATGATGATAAAGAAGGATTAACTCCAGCTTCTTTTGCTTGTGATAATTGTGAACTTGATAACTCACTTTTCTTAATATAGTGGAAGTGATCTCCATGGCGAACTACGTAACCATCTTGAGTCTCACTTACGATATCTTTTGGATTAAATGTGTAGTTATCTCCATTTCCTTTAGATTCACTAGTTTCTCCATGGTGATGATGGTGATGTGCGTGTGCTGAAATTTCTTTTCCAGTACTTTCGTCAACAACATTATTTTGAGTAATACCTTCTTTCGGATAGTAGTAATATTTACCGTTGACTTTTATAACATAACCTTCTGCAAGTTCGTACTGAATATCTTCATTTTTTAGTTTATAGTCTTTGTTTTTATAAACTAATGAATCAAGAATTTTCGCGTTATAAGGTACTAATCCTTTTTCATAGTGGCTATGGTCACCATGAAGCGTTACATAACCATCTTCAGTAATTTCACTTACAACTACTGAGCTAACTTTGTCAGAGTAATTAATTTTTTTTGCTTGTGCTGTATTTTGTACTAGTGGTGCAGTTTCATATTCATGAAGCTTTCTATACTCATATCCAGAAAATACTGATAGCCCAATTACTAATGAGCCACAGGCACTAGTAATAATCATATTTTTTTTATTCATATATTTTCTCCTTAATTTTATAATTCGTAATAATTTCGATTTATTATAACATGTTTAGTACATTTTGTAAATAGTTATCTTTACGATTTACTACTTTTAAAATTAATGTTTTTGTATTTTTTTCTTATTTAGAAAATGTAACTTTGATATAATATACTTTAATGATTATGGCTATTTTGAAAATTATATTTATTATCAATTTACTAAAATCTTATTAATAAGAATAGGCTTATAAATTTAATCTGAAAAAACAAAAAAATGGATACCAACTGCATAATACAGTATGATATCCATATGTTTTTTTATGTTTATTTAGCTATATATAATTTTTCTTTTTTCTTATAATACTAGCTACAATTATTAAAATAAATCCTGTAAAAATAGATGAATTTCCAGATATACCCGTCTTAGGAAGTATTTTTAATTGTTTCTCATCTTTAATACTCTTTGTTTTAGGTAATTCATCATCTTCTTTTTCTTTATTTTCTATTTTTTCTTTATTTTCAATCTTTTCTGGAATTACTATTTGAGCTCTTTCCTCTAAATCCTTCGTTCCTATTTTTATACGTTCTACTATAGTAAATTTACTAAAATGATTTATATCAAATTGCAACTCACCCGCATTATATCTACTAGCTATTTTTTCAAGATTATTTTCATCAGATATATGATAAACTTCTAAATCAGTATTTTCTTTTTTTACAACTGCAACTGTTACAGTTCTCTCTATATTACTATCTACTTTTTTATAATCTTTCTCAAAATGAATCTCAAATGTTTCAATAATTTTATAGTCGCTACCTAGTTTATTCTTGATAGTCTTGTTTAAATCATTATCATTTAATGGTTCCACAAACAATTTTTCTGCAGAGATACTATCTTTTTTAAAAGAAACCTTAATTTTACGACCAGATAAATTCGCTACTAATACATCATTTCTAGTTTCCATTCTAGAAGATGGTTTTATTGATGGCTTCTCTGTTGGTTTTTCCGACGGCTTCTCTGTTAGTTTAACAGGTGGTTTTTCCGACGGTTTTTCTGTTGGCTTCTCTGTTGGTTTTTCCGACGGCTTTTCTATTGGCTTCTCTGTTGGTTTTTCCGACGTCTTTTCTACAGGTTTTGGAGCTGGTTTTTCCTCTGATTTTGATGGTGGCTTTCTTTTTGAATCTTCAATTACATTCTCTGGTGGAATTGGCTCAACCTCTGGAATTACTCCATTTTCATTTATAACAACCTTATTATCAGACTCTTGTGCATTAGCCACACCTATATTCATTGTGCTAATTCCTATAACAATACTGATTATTCCAGCTGACACTTTTCTTATAGAATATTTTTTATTCTCCACTGCTTTCTCCTTATCTTAAATAATCAATGGGAGTGACTCAAAAATCGTGATTTCGAAGAAATCGATTTTGTCGAGTCACCCCCGCACAGTTTATTAGATATCTAAAAAGCTTTTCTAAAGCGATTTTAGATATCAATAAACCACTGCGTCTGTTAGTTCTCATATGAACCTTGTTAAAATTTAGGACTTTTGGGTCAATTTCTACTATTATATTATATATTAAAATACTAAGCAAGCAAAATTTTTTTAAAAAAATGACTTGATTAAAATATTTAATCAAGTCAGATCGTCTTCTATCTCGACAAGAACGAGAAGAATCCACTTATTATCGCTACATTAAAGAAGTCAATAAACAATGCACCTACTATAGGCATTACAAAGAATGCTATATGTGAATGTTTATATTTATCACAAACACTTTGCATATTTGCAATACCATTAGGTGTAGCTCCAAGTCCAAAACCTACATGGCCTGCAGATAATACTGCTGCATCATAATTACTGCCCATAACTCTAAATGTTACAAAGTAAATAAATATCCATGCTAAAAGTGCTTGTGCAAGTAATAATACTGCTAGTTGACCCGCTACACTACTTAATTCCCATAATCTTAAACTAATCATTGCCATTCCAAGGAATAAATTCAACGAAACATCTTCTAAAATATGTACTTCTTCGTAGTGTAAATCAAATTTAGTTGTATTATCAGATATATTTCTTAAAATAGCCGCAACAATCATCGGTCCTATGTAGTTGGGGAAATTTAAAAATTGGTTTAAAAATGTTGAAACATAACTACCAATAAACATTGATAATAAGATTAAAAAGAATGCTTTAGCAAAATTCTCTCCATCAAGTTTTCTTACATCATTATTAAAAAGAAATTCATCATTTCTCACTTTTTCATTATCAACTTTCTCTGCTACAACCTCTAGTTTCTTACCTTTAATAAGTCTATTGGCCAATGGTCCACCTAGACTAGATCCTGCAATAAGTCCAAAAGTAGCTGCCGCGATAGCAACACTCTTTGCTCCAGTGTGGCCTAATTCTTCTACTATGGGTGCCATTGCTGCCGCAGTACCATGTCCTCCTGTCATTGCAGTTGAACCAGTTAATAGAGCAATCAATGGATCTACACCTGTTAAATACCCAACCCCTACAGCCACAACATTTTGTAGTACTACTAACGTTACAGCCATAATAAGGAACATAACAACTTTTCTTCCACCAACTTTTAATAATCTCCAACTTGCATTGAAACCAATACTTGTAAAGAATAGTGTCATAAAGAAGCTTTGTAAAGTATTATCGAATTCGAAGATAACTAAATTAGTTTCTCTTAAAATTAAATTAATTATAGCAAATAGGAAACCTCCAACAACAGGAGACGGAATACAATAAGTTTCAAAGAACTTAACCTTTTTCCTCAATAATCTTCCTAGAATTAATATAATAACAGCCAATCCGACCGTTTGAATCATATCCATTTTAATATTAAACATACTATCATCCTTTCTTACTTTATGTTGTATTTTTAAACAGAATAATACTGTTTAGTATTAACTATTAATTACTATTATATTTTCAAATTACATAATTTAATATTACATTTAACTGATGTTTTTTTCAATATTATGTAAGATTTTATAACGTCATATAAGTAGTTTTAGTCTTAATAAATAAAGATGAACTAAAAAAGTTCATCTTTATTTATTAAAATATTGGTTTTAAAAATTCTGACCAAGTCTCATAATTTTCTTCAGCTTTTGCTTCGTCTCCTGACATCCACTTAATCACTAGCGTGTCATCCTCTTTTACTTCTACTAGATTCTTATCAACTTTACATTCATATACCACTCCAATATGAACTTGACCAACTTCTGTTTTATCATCATTTATTAGACCAATAAAATGTAAATTATTTAAAGCTTCTTCTTCAGAAACTCCGACTTCCTCATTTAATTCTCGTGCTGCATTGATTTTTAACATTTCAAAAATTGTTTTTCCTTCAACTTCATTCATATGTCCACCAATACCAACAGATGCTTTTCCGTGAAGTCTTGCTTCGCCACCACCTACCAGACGTTTGTATACTAATACCTCATTTGTATTCACATCTTTTAGTAGTACATATCCGATTAACTGCTTATAATCTGGATCTTCTTCCATATCCCCACGACGTTTTACTTCATATGATTCAAATGTATCAATAATTTTCTTAGTTTTTTCATCATTTTTTTCTATAAATCCATAGAAATGATTTTCTTCATTATTAAATAATTCTTTTCTATTAACTACTAATATTTGTTCATCCCACTTACTCATTGTTCTTCCTCACTTCTTTTATTTTGCTTGATAAGTTCCTTCTTTTAATTCTTTTGCTATTTTAGCTATCTTTCTAAATCTGTGATTTAAGCCCGATTTAGATAACTTACCATCTTCGATCATTTCCGCTATTTCTTTTAGCGGATATTCTGGATACTTAAGTCTTGCTTCGGCAACTACTCTAAGTTTCTCATCAATATTATCTAGACCTATTCTCTCTTCAATAATATTAATATCCTCCACTTGTTTTGCAGAAGCATTGACAGTTTTATTCATATTGGCCATGTCACAGTTTTGCATTCTGTTTACAGAATTATTAATATCCCTAACAATTCTTTCATCTTCAAATTGGAATAACGCTTGAAATGCTCCAACAAGATTAATAAACTCTGCTATCTTTTCAGACTCCTTAATATAAACTATGAAACCTTTTTTTCTTTCAAGGCTTCTAGCATTTAACTTATAACTATTTAAAAGTTCATTTAATTCCTTGTTATGTTCTTCATAAGAAGAGAATATTTCCATATGATAACTAGAAGTACGAGGGTTATTAATAGATCCTCCTGCTAAAAATGCTCCACGTAGATAAGCTCTTTTCTTCTCATCAGTATCAATTAATTCTTTTGCTATATCTATTCTCATTGTATAGTTATCATTTAATATATATAAATCAGTTAAAATTTCTTTGACATTTTGATCTAAACGACAAATATATACATTATTTTTCTTCAATTTCAATTTCTTTCTAACAGAAATATTTACATGAACATCATAGAAAAACTTTATTAAAGAAAACATTCTTCTTGCTATAGAAGCATTCTCTGTTTGAAAACTTAAACTTAACCTACCGTTTGATATATTTAATACACCATTCATCTTTATTAGGGCTGATAACTCTGATAAGAATTCTCTATCTTTTGTTATTTCTATTAAAGTTAATTCTTTCTTCATATCTGAAGCGTATGACATAAGTTCCCTCCTTATCCTAATTATTTTTTGTAACCTATATATTTTATCATGATACCCTCAATTTAACAACTCATTTGAGTTAAGAAATGAGTTAATATACAATGTACATTAACTCATTAATTCTAATATTTTATTTTTATTTTCTTCATTAACTTCAATACGCTCTCTTATGCCTTCTTTGTCAAAATAAAGAACCTCATCTGAAATCTGACATAAAAATTCATAATCATGTGTAATTATGAATATCACAACATCATTTTTGGCTATTTCTTCAATCAAGCGACTTAGTTCAATCATATTTACATAATCTAGACCGCTAGTTGGTTCATCAAAGATTAGTACTTTTTTATTTGATAAAAGCGCAGAAGCAATAGCAACTCTTTGCTTTTCTCCACCAGAAAGAGTATTCGGGTGTCTATCTAAAAATTTTCTAATGTTTAATCTATCTACAACTTCATCAAATAACGATAAATTATCGCTACCTAACTTAATTTCTTTTTCTACCTGATTAGTAAACAATTGATAGTTAACATCTTGCATTACTTGAAATGCATTTCTAATTAATCCTTTTTTATTTAAATCTTTTCCATTTAATATTACTTTATGCTTAGATTTATGAAGGCCGCATAGAGCATTAGCGAAAGTTGTTTTCCCACAACCATTATCACCAATAATAGTATAGATTTTTGAAGCTGCGAAACTTTCGCTTTGGAGTTCAACTTTCCTATCATGAACTTTATATTCAAGTCTTTCGATATTTAAAAAGTCTTCTTTAATATTTCTATTTTCTTTATTACCTAGCTCTACTTTAGATAAATCAATTTGTCTAGTATGACAAGCTCTACTATCAAAATCTGATAGTTGTTCTTTAGTAACTTCATGGAGCAATTTACCATCTTTAATAATATACATTCTATCGATTAAATCTTTTAGATAATATATTCTATGTTCAGCAACAACTATAGTTTTACCTTTATTCTTCAATGTTTCGATTATTGATGAAATAAGCTGTATCGACTTCAAATCTAGATTACTAGTTATCTCATCTAGAACATATACATCAGCATCTAACATCATACTTGCCATAAAAGCTAGTTTTTGTTTTTCTCCGCCACTTAGTTCTAAGACGTTTCTTTCCAACAGATATTCTGCAGAAAATTCTGATATCACTTCATCAATTCTACTCTGTATCTCTGATTTAGAATAACCATAATTTTCCATACTAAAGGCAAGTTCACTCGTAGAATCAAGATTGAAAAACTGATTTTTAGGATTTTGAAATACACTCCCTACTACTTTTGAAAAATCTTTTAATTTGTCTCCTATATTAAGGTGAGCTACTTTTAATTCACCACTATATCCACCATCAAAAAATTCTGGTGCTAATCCATTTAAAACTCGTAAAATGGAAGTTTTTCCACAACCACTAGCACCCGTAAAAAGAATACATTCACCCTTTTTTATATTAAGTGATAAATCTTCAATATTTAATTTTTGCGATTCAATATATTTATAATTAAAATTTTTAAATGTTATCAATTTATCACCTCATATACATAATAAAACAAAAAGCACTTGCTACGACAACCATAGTTAAATAATCAATTTTATTGAACTTTAATTCAATATAACTACTTGGTTTCTCTTCGTTATCTATTCCTCTACATAAACAAGACACCGATAGCTCATTTGCTATATTGGTACTTATTATTACATAAGGAACAAAAACATATTCAAAGAATTTAATTGGATGAAGTAAGTAGTAACCTCTACTTACTCCAATTCCTTTCATTCGTAATGAATTCTTTATTAATTTATAATCTGTAAGTAACACCGGGAAAAATCTATATAATACTGCTAGCACTATAATCATTTTCTTTGGTAACTTTATGCTTCTCAAAAAGCAGATCAGTTCTGAAACTTTTGAACTACTTACTAAAGCCATCCCTGCACATAATGGGAAATACAACGTCTTAAACATTAATGCAGTTAATAATAAGAAACTGTCAATAACCTGTAATGTAACTGTATGAGCAAAAAATACTTCATATGCAGTAAAGAAAAGATATATACCAAAAAATCTACTCATTCTCTTAAAATTAGAACTAATTCCTAAGTATATTGAAAAACATAGTGCTACTAAAAGGTGAACAGGTATTGTCATCATTTTAAACATTAATATGTTGGCAATCACTAAAATAAAGATTTTCGTTCTAATATCTAATTTATACATTCTATAGCCCTGCTTTATTAAAGTTTTTGAAATAAAGTTTTCTTCCTAAGTATGTACCAACTATTGAGAATATTACAGTGAACACAACAATAAAGATAAAAGTCTTCATATCAGTTGAACTCATCACTAAATTAATTTTTTCTTCTGAATAATTTCTATTTTGAAGATGTTTTACATATGAATCTTTCATAAAGAACATTGGTAGAATAAGACCAATATTTCCTAAATTAAAGAATAAATATGATAAATATTCATTTCCATATCTGAAAGCAATTTCTGCTAAAACTGCTGCAAAGATTAATACTATTCCACCCACTACCGAGTGTCCAGAAACTGTCATGAAAATACCAATTATAGCAATCATTATAAATATCGCCATATTTTTATTGATTTTATTGAAAATTAAACTATATACACTACCACAAACTAGCGCTGCAGTAATAGATGTATATGTGGCAAAATAAACTTTTCCACCAAAAATCAGTGATGTTAATAGTGTAGAAATTCCGATTCCTACAGCCATTACAAGAATTAATAATATTGTATATAAACCTAATGTAATTAAATCTTTAATCTGTAAATTTTTATTTTCTTCTTTATTAATATATTTTAATTCTGTCATCTATTACCCCTCTATAGTTTTTTAAGAGCATCTAGAGCAGCCGTATAATTCGGTTCTTCTCCGATTTCTTCTAATACTTCTTTATAGCGGATAACTCCGTTTTCATCAAGAACAAACACAGAACGTGTTAATAATCCTAATTCTTCAACTAAAAGACCATTGTTGTTCTCAAAATCACGATATTTATAGTCAGATACAGTAATTGCATTGTTTATTTCTTTATCAGCACAGAATCTACCTAAAGCAAACGGTAAATCTTTTGAAACTGTTATTACTACAGTATCTGCTAAATCACGAACTTCTTTATTAAAATTAATTGTTTGTAAAGCACAAACACCTGTATCTACAGAAGGAAAAGTATTAACAATAATTTTTTTACCTCTATAATCATCCAATTCAAATTCTGATAATGTTTTTGTTACTGCTCTAAAATTTGGAAATACATCTCCAATATTTAACTTATCATCAATTGTAACTGGAGTTCCTTTAAAGCTAATTGTTTTTTTCATAATTTTTACCTCTTTATTTTATAATTTTTAATGATAAAACTATCTACACCTAATGATAACATATTTCAATTAGAGTTGAAAGTTTTTTTAATAATTTACCGGTATTTTAAGCATATTTTATATAAATATACTATAATTTTATGATATAATAGGAATTAATAGTGTGTGAAAGGATTTTTTTTATGTCAAAAGAACAAAAAGAAAAAGTGGTAGAAAATAATACTACAGATTCAACTAAAGAAAAGAATAATACTACGTCTTTTTTTAGTCGATTAAAAAAACAAGTAAAAACTTTTAATTTAAAAAATAATGAATCTACGACTTCTACTAATAATCATCATCTTGATGAATCTGCTTTAGAAAAAGAACTTCGAGAAAAAGAAAAAGAAGTAAAATTAAAAGAAAAAGAATTAAAACAACGAGCTCTAGAATTAGAGACTGCCAAAAAGAAATTTGAAGAACAGCAACGTAAAATTGAAGAAGAACGCAAAAAAAATGAGCTTGCACGCGCTGAGAGAGAACGTCTTGAAAAAGAACGTATTGCCCGTGAAAAAGAACTAGAACGTCAACGTATCGAAAGAGAAAAAGCTGAAAAACGTGAAAAAGAACGTATTGAAAAAGAACGTATTGCCCGTGAAAAAGAACTAGAACGTCAACGTATCGAAAAAGAAAAAGCTGAAAAACGTGAAAAAGAACGTCTTGAAAAAGAACGTATCGCTCGTGAAAAAGAATTAGAACGTCAACGTATCGAAAAGGAAAAAGCAGAACAACGCGAAAAGGAACGTCTTGAAAAAGAACGTATCGCTCGTGAAAAAGAACTAGAACGTCAACGTATTGAAAAAGAAAAAGCAGAACAACGTGAAAAAGAACGTCTTGAAAAAGAACGTATCGCTCGTGAAAAAGAATTAGAACGTCAACGTATCGAAAAAGAACAAGCGGAAAAAAGAAAACGAGAATTTAGAAGAAAAGAAAAAGAATTCAAAATCTCAGAAGATAAAAAGAAAGTTGAATTATTACAAAAAGAAAATGAAATGAGGGAACACGAAAATACTCTCCTTTCATTACAAACTACACTAATCTCTTTAGAGGATAAAATTGAAGAAAAAAAATTAACTATCTCTACTCTTAAAAACAGGAATGCAGATAAAGAAAAAATTACCCTTGAAGAAAAAAGATTAAATAGTCTTGTAACTCAAAAACAAATTACTCAAAAAGATATTGCATCTGAGAAAAAAATTATTGAAAAGATTCAAAAAAATCTTGAGATGGAATATAAATTAGACGGTATAAAAAAAGAAATACACAATATAAAAAAAGAAGTAGTTAACGAAGAAGAGACTGCTTTTAAAGTTAAATACATAGATAATAAAATAAAAAACATCTTCTTAGTATCCCTACTTTATCTTAAAGCATATATCTCGAAAAAAATCTTTAGAAGAAAAGTTGAAAATTATGATGGAATAAAAAGAGTAGCTAAAAATATAAAAGTCAGAATAGCTACATCACTTATTCTAGCAATAATTCTTTCTCTTTGTTTCCTTGTTACACTAAAATTTATTTCTTCTGCTAAAGAACACTATATAAGTTTTGGAGAAACAAACACTACTGCTGTAGACACTACAGAAGAAATGAAGAAACAAAAAGAAGCTGAAGAAAAAGCTAAAATTCTAGAAGCTCAAGAGAAAGCAGCAGCAGCTCGTATAGACTCTGATGCACAAGATGAAGAGATAACAGCAAAACTTGCTGGTACATTTACATCTTATTCATTCGATGTAGATCGCCAAGTTACTGTAAACAAAAAAATTCATGCGTTTAAATCCGCAAGCTGGTCAGATCAAGGAGAAGTTATTGAACCTGGTACTAAACTAACTGTAAATAAAATTGTATCTCCTGCTGGATATTTAATGTATCAGATTTCATCAGGAAACTTACAAGGTCAGTTTATCACTGCAAACGAAAAATTTGTTTCAGTTGATTCTAAAAATGATCAACTTGAAAACTTTATTTCTCGACCAGTAGCAATCAAATTCTTAGCTACACAGAATGTATATTCTGACGAAACAGCAAGTAAAGTTCGAGTTACTTTTGGTAACGGTGCTCAACTTAATATTAACGGTATTGGAATTAATAACAACAGATTAATTTATCATGTATCTGATGGATCATTCGTACCTGTTAATCCAGTTCGTGTAATTGAGGTTAATAGAGAAACACCTAAGACTAAAAACATAGATAGTAATGATAATAAAAACGCCTCTAACTCTCAAAGCAACCAAAGAACGACAAGATAATTAATTTAATCCACCTGAGGAAATCCCCAGGTGGATTATTTTGTACATTTAAATTGTTTCAAATACCTAAATAAAGAGAATGTAGTTTTCACTACATTCTCTTTACATATTATCTAATTTCTGCTCCATTAGGAATTTCAGCATTGATTTCTACTACACGTAAAATACCATCTTTTTCCGCTGATAGAATCATCCCTTCACTTAATTCACCACATAATTTAACTGGTTTTAAGTTAGCTACTACAGCTACTTTTTTACCAACTAATTCTGCTGGATCATAGTATTTAGCGATACCAGAAACTATTTGTCTTTGGTGATTTCCTAAATCAAGTTTGAATTTTAATAATTTTGAACTTTTCTTAACTTTTTCACATTCTAATACTTCTGCTACTCTTAAAGAAGTTTCAAAGAATTTATCAATTGTAATTTCTTCTGCAAGTTCAACATAAGTATCTTCATTTTCTTCTTTAGATTCTGTCTCTAAATTTTCAAGCGCCTTTGGTGACATTTGTTCTTTAATGTACTCCACTTCAACTTCTTTATCAAATCTTGGGAAAATTGGAGTTGGTTTTTCTACAACTTTTACAGTTCCATCGAATACACCAAATGTTTTAGCAGATTCAAACACTAATAAGTCTTCTCTAATTCCTAATTGTTTAGCAATTTCTTCTGGTGCTTTTGTTAAAGCTGGTGCTATTAAAATCGTAGCTATACGAAGACTTTCAGCTAAGTAGTTCATTACTTTATCTAGTTCAGGTTGATTTGCTTCATCTTTTGCTAAAATCCATGGTGTAGTTTGGTCGATATATTTGTTAGTTCTAGAAATAAATTTCCACACTGATTCTAACGCTTTAGAAAACTGCATATTTTCCATGTATTCTTCATATTCAGCAATAACTTCTTTTGATAAAGCTATTAATTCTTTATCAAATTCAGTAGTTGGTTTAACAAATTTTGGAATTACTCCACCACAGTATTTATTAATCATAGAAATAGTTCTATTTAATAGGTTTCCTAAGTCATTTGATAAATCTGAGTTAATTCTATCGATAAAACTTTCTGGTGTGAAAATACCATCTTGTCCGAATGGAACTTCACGTAGTAAGTAATAACGTGCAGAATCTAATCCGTAACGCTCTATTAACATATAAGGATCTACTACGTTACCTTTAGATTTACTCATTTTACCATCTTTCATTAATAACCAACCGTGAGCGAAGATTTTCTTAGGTAGTGGTAAATCTAATGCCATAAGAAGGATTGGCCAATAAATAACGTGGAAACGTACAATTTCTTTACCTACCACTTGCACATCAGCTGGCCAGTATTTGTTAAATAGTTCTTCACTTTCTCCAGTTGCATACCCTAGCGCTGTAATGTAGTTAACTAATGCATCAATCCAAACATATACAACGTGTTTTGGATTAGATTTTACTTTTACTCCCCAGTCAAAAGTTGTACGAGTAACAGCTAAATCCTCTAATCCTGGCTTAATGAAGTTATTAAGCATTTCATTTTTTCTGCTTTCAGGTAAAATGAATTCTGGATGCTCATCATAGTACTTAACTAATCTGTCAGCATATTTACTCATTTTGAAGAAGTAACATTCTTCACTAACTAATTTAACTTCATTCCCACTTGGAGCAATTCCCCCAATCATATTTCCATTTTCATCTCTGAAAACTTCTTGAAGTTGAGTTTCTGTGAAATATTCTTCATCACTAATAGAATACCAACCTTTGTATTCTCCAAGGTAAATATCACCTTTTTCAACTAATCTATCAAAAATTTCAGCAACAGCTTTTTCATGATAATCATCTGTTGTTCTGATGAATTTACTATAGTTAATATCCATAGTTTTCCATAATTTTTTAATATCCTTAATCATTTCATCAACATAAGCTTGTTCAGAAATACCTTTTTCATGAGCTTTTTGTTGAATTTTTTGACCATGTTCATCTGTACCTGTTAAAAAGTATGTATCATATCCACTTAATTTTTTATATCTTGTTAAAGCGTCACACGCTACTGTTGTATACGCATGCCCTATGTGTAAGTTACCACTTGGGTAATAAATAGGAGTTGTAACATAAAATGTTTTTTTAGTCATCTTACAACCATCCTCTCTTTCATTTCAATTTTTTAGTTAATATACATTACTATTGTACCATATATTTAGGGCTATTGCATAATTTTTTATCATTTTTTTAAAATTTAAAAGTTCTTCTATAAAAAAAGATACAACTCTTTTATAATTCAAAATCTATCTTTGAATTATAAAAGAGTTGTATCTTATCTTTAATCTTATCTCTTAAAATATTAAATTATATCTTTATAGAAAATTATACTTTTTTTGTTATTTTCTAATAGGGGCTGACACAAAAGTCCTAAACTTAAACAAAGTGTATATGAGAACTCATAGCCTCAGCAGTAGACACAATCCAATCAGTTTCGTCTTATGACTCACTTCTTGGTGTGTCCTTGCATACGTTATACGTAAGAATTTTAACGTGCCTTTGGCACTAAAAATTCTAACGTACAATGCAAGTGGTTTATTGATATCTAAAATCGCTTTATAAAAGCTTTTTAGATATCTAATAAACTGTGCGGGGGTGACTCTAAAAAAATCGATTTCTACGAAATCACGATTTTTGAGTCACTCCCACTATTTTTTTGCTAATTTTGCAATTTCCACAATAGTGTCAGCAGCTTTTTCCATATGTTCTAAACAACTGAACTCATATTGTCCATGGAAGTTTTCTCCACCAACGAAAATGTTAGGTGTTGGAATACCCATATATGAAATTTTAGAACCGTCTGTTCCACCACGAATAGGAATAATAATAGGAGTTACACCTACATTTTTAATAGCTTGCTCCGCTACATCAACACAGCGTTTATCTTTTTTAATTACATCTCCCATATTGTAGTATTGATCAAACAGATCATATTCCACCACATTACCATATTTTTCATTAATTTTCGCTGCCACTTCTTCAGCAAATTTCTTACGTGCTTCAAATTTTTCTCTATCATGGTCTCGAATTATATAAACCATCTCAGCTTCTTCAATTCTAGCTTGCATATTGTGCAATAAATAGAATCCTTCATATCCTTCTGTATGTTCAGGAACTTCTTTTTCTGGGAATAAAGAAGCTAACTCTGCAGCAATCGTATTAGCATTTTTCATTTTACCTTTTGCAGTACCAGGATGAACACTTATTCCAGTAATTTTGTATGTGATTTGTGCAGCATTAAAGCTTTCATATTCAAGTTCACCAAGAACTCCACCATCCATAGTGAACGCATAATCTGTTGCAAATCCTTTAGCATCGAAGTGATCTGCTCCTCGCCCTATTTCTTCGTCAGGGCCAAATGCAACACGAATATCACCATGTTCAATTTCAGGGTGTTCACTTAAATACTTAACAGCTTCTACTATTTCAGTAATTCCAGCTTTATCATCAGCTCCTAATAAAGTCGTCCCATCCGTAGTAATTAAAGTTAGACCTTTATAATTACTTAAATTAGGAAACTCAGCTTTACTCATCACAACATTTAATTCTTTATTTAAAACGATGTCTTCACCATCATAGTTTTCGATGACTTGTGGATTAATACCCTCAACATTGAAATCTGCAGTATCTACATGAGAAATAAACCCTATTTTGTCGTATGGTTTATCTGTATTAGCCGGTAATGTTGCAGTTAAAAACCAGTTTTCCTCATTTAATTCTATGTCACTAAGATTCAATTCTTCTAATTGTCCTTTTAACATACGTAAAAAATCTTTTTGCTCTGGAGTAGACGGAATTGTCGTACTAGCGGCATCTGATCTAGACTTAAATTTTACATATCCTAAAAAACGTTCTAACATAGTTTCATATTTCATTCTTCTTCACCTCATTTATATTTTCTTTTATTATAATACAATTTTCATCAAAATGTAAAGGTTGTAAAAATTATATTTTAAAAAACAACATTCTCAAATAACTTTGTTTAAAATGATAAATGATGCTTAATATATTTATCTATTTGTGATACAATTACATATGTATTCTAATTTCATATTAGATATTAGTAAAATAAATTTTAAGGAGAACTTTTTCATGCAAGAAGTTATGAATTATAAAGATACTAGAATTGAGAATTTCCACACTATTTATCCAAACCATATGAACAGACATGACACATTATTCGGTGGACAAACCCTATATTGGCTTGATGATGTACAAGGTTTAGTAATTCGCAGATATACTCATTTACCATTTTTTACAGCAAGTATTGATACTTATCAGTTTTTAGATGTAGTTCATAGACACGAAGCACTAATAATCGATAGCTATATCTCAAGAGTTGGTACTAGAAGTGTTGAAATTTTTGCTGAGTTAAGTGCATTTAACCATGAAACTAGACACACTCGTTTAGTTGGTATTTGTTTCTCAACATTCGCAATAAACAGAGATACAGTTCTTGAAAAACCTTTACCAAAAGTTGAATACACAGATGAAATTTCAAAATTTGTGAGCTCTTCATACGCAGATAGACAAAGTGGAAAACTTTCAGCTCGTGAATTTTGTAAAGAATATCTAAAATATTATAATAAATAACAAAAAGGAAGTGAGAAATCTCACTTCCTTTTTTCGAATTTATTAATCTATTGAATAAAGTAATTCTAATACTTTTTCTTCAAACTTAACTAATTTTTCTTCTGCAACTTTTCTATCCGCATCTTTAACATAGATATAAAGTTTTACTTTTGGTTCTGTTCCACTTGGACGTAAAGTGTACCAAGATTCATCTGAATAGCTGAATTTTACAGCATCAGTTTTTTCGATTTCAATAGCTTTTTCTTCACCTGTAGCTACTGTTTTCTCTTTTTGAACTAAGTAGTCAGTAATCGCTACTACTTCACTTCCTGCGATTTCACGAGCAAAGATTTCACGATATTTCTCCATCATACGTTTAATTCTTTGAGCACCTGCTGCTCCTTCTAGTACGATAGAGATAGTTTTATCTAAGTAGTAACCATATTTTTCATAGAAACCATCAAGTACATCTACTAATGTTTTACCTTGAGTTTTGTAGAATGCTGCAGCTTCTACTAATAACATAGCGATTGTTACACCATCTTTATCACGTAGGAAAGTACCAACGTTATATCCGATACTTTCTTCATATCCCATTACATAGTTTTTCTCACCTGTAATATCCCATTCATTTGGTAAAGCACAGATGTTTTTGAATCCAGTAAGAACGTCAATTACTTCTACTCCGTATTCTTTACAAAGTGGCTCAACCATCTTAGATGTTACGATAGATTTAACTAATACTGGGTTTTCTGGTAGTTTATTTTGTTTAGCAAGATTTTCAATAACATATTGAACTAATACTGCACCAGCTTGGTTACCGTTAAGAGAAACTACTTCACCATTGTGAATTACTTCTACAGCAAGACGGTCACAGTCAGGGTCAGTTGCGATAATTACATCAGCATTAACTTCTTTGGCTAATCTTTCACCGTATTCGAATGCTGCAGTATCTTCTGGGTTTGGATATTCAATTGTTGGGAAAGTTCCATCAGGATCTTTTTGTTCTTCAACAACGTGAACATTTTTGAATCCACGACGTGCAAGAACTGTTGTTACAGCTTTATATCCAGCACCGTTAAGTGGTGTATATACTACAGAAATATCTTTATCAATGTTTTCATCATTAATAGCACAGTTTAAAGATTCTTTATAGAATTCTTCATCGATTTCTTCACCAATATATACTAATAATCCTTTTTCTTTTGCTTCTTCTTCTGTTAATGTAACATAGTTATCGAAAATATCCATTGAGTTAATATATTCTAAAACTTTATCACTGATATCAGATTTAATTTGAGATCCTTCTTGCCAGTATACTTTATATCCGTTATACTCTTTAGGATTGTGACTTGCTGTAATGTTAATTCCACTAGCTGTTCCTAAATAACGAACTGCAAATGATAATTCTGGAGTTGGACGTAAGTCTTCAAATAAGTACGCTTTAACTCCATTACTAGCCATTACTAAAGCTGCTAATTTTGCAAATTCTTTTGAGAAAAGACGTGGATCGTGAGCAATAGCAATACCTTTTTCTTGTAATCCATTGTCGATAATAGTTTGTGCTAATGCTTTTGTAGCACGAGCAATAATGAATCTATTCATTCTATTAGAACCCATTCCTACTTTACCACGTAATCCTGCAGTTCCGAATTCTAATTCTTTATAAAATCTATCTTCTTTTTCAACTTCATCATCAGCTACACTTTTTAATTGAAGTTTTTCTTCCTCAGTTAAAGCTGAGCTATTTAACCATTTTTCATATAATTCTTGATAGTTACTCATATAATATTACCTCTAAAATTTAATTTTATGCTAGACCTAAAGCAATTTCCATCATCTTAGTAAATGCTGTTTGTCTTTCTTCTGGAGTAGTTTCTTCTCCAGTTACTAATGAATCACTTACTGTTAAAATTGTTAAAGCATTAACACCTGCAGCAGTTGCGTTAGCATATAATGCTGCACTTTCCATTTCAACAGCTAATACTCCCATTTTAATCCAGTTTTCCATAGCTTTTTCATCAGCATTATAGAAAATTTCACTACATAAAATATTACCAACATGTACTGCTTGTCCCATTTCTTGAGCTTTGTTATAAGCTTTTAATAATAAATCAAATGAAGCTGTTAAGCTGTAATTTCCTGGAATATTGTATTGGTGCATGTAGTTTGAGTTTGTAGAAGATCCCATTCCTAAAATTACATCATATAATTTTACTTCTGGTTGTAATGCTCCACATGTTCCAATTCTAATTAAGTTCTTAACCCCAAAAGTGTGGATTAATTCGTAAGAATAAATACCGATACTAGCTGGTCCCATACCTGTTCCCATTACAGAAATCTTTTTACCTTTATATGTTCCAGTATATCCTAGCATACCACGCACTTCATTAAAACAAACTGCATCTTCTAAAAATGTTTCTGCAATAAATTTCGCTCTTAAAGGATCCCCTGGTAAAAGAATCGTTTCCGCGATTTCTACTCCGTTTGGTTTAATATGTGGTGTTTGTTTATGTGACATCAGTTAGTCCCCCTGTAAATATATTAATAACTTTATTATACCTTTTTTTCTCACCTTAAACAAGAGATATTAAAAAAATAATTGTCTATATTTTCCGTTGAATATTCTGAAAACAACAACTTCTTTTTGATATTATTACCACTCTCACCTTTAAATCTCTAATATTACTATATTTAATCCATCTCTATCTTATATAAATAAATTTGTTATTTTTATAAAATAATCAATACTTTATTTTATCGTTTTCATAACTTTTTATAATATTTCTTTATCTTAGCAACCATATTTTATTGAAAAATAATTATATAAAAATTGAATATCAATAGTATTTTAAGCTATTTTGTTATATAATTAATGTTATAAAAAAAATAAATTAGAAAGAGGTTTTTTTATGTTACAATTAGCTGTCTTTTTACCAGTAATTGCGATGTTTTTTGTTCCTTTTTTAAGGAAAAACTTCAAAACAATCCATACTGGAAAATTTGTTATAGTTGTACCATTAATACTGTTTGGATATTTTATTTCAAATCTTAAGTATATCTATTCAGGTGGAACAATCTATAAGAAATTAGCATTTGTTTCTAATGTAGGACTCGATATCAACCTAAATCTCGATGGTTTATCACTCCTATTCTCATTACTAATTACGGGAATCGGTACTTTAGTAATACTATATTCGTGTTACTATATGAGTATAACAGATGAAAAACTACATAAATTTTATATATTTCTACTAATATTCATGTCGGCCATGTTAGGTGTTGTTTTATCTGACAACATGCTTAGTATGTATATGTTTTGGGAAATGACATCTGTTTCTTCTTTCCTACTAATTAGTTACTGGCACGAAAATGATACTTCTAGAAAAGGAGCACTAAAATCACTTATTATTACTGTCTTTGGTGGAGTACTAATGCTAGCAGGAATTTTCGTGTTAAATAATATCACTGGAAGTTTTAATGTTAGTGAAATTATAGAATTCACTAAAAACCATGGATACAACAATAAATATGTAATAGCGATGATTCTTATTATATTCGGTGCATTTACAAAATCAGCGCAGTTTCCATTCCATATTTGGTTACCTGATGCAATGGCTGCACCTACACCGATCAGTAGCTATTTACATTCTGCCACAATGGTTAAAGCAGGGATTTATCTACTACTGAGAATTGGGATTGTCTTCTCATTTACCGCTTCATTCGGTAATATCTTAATTATTTTCGGAACTATCACTATGCTAATAGGATCTATTTCTGCAATTTTCCTAAAAGATTTAAAAGGAATTCTTGCATATTCAACTATTAGTCAACTTGGTATGATGACTCTTATGATAGGTATAGCAAACCTAGGTCTATACAATGATAACCACTACGTTTATACATTTGCATTCTATGCAGTATGTTTCCATATTATTAACCATGCAGCATTTAAAGCAAGTTTATTTATGATTACTGGTATTATTGATCATTCATTCCATACACGTGATATCGAAAAACTTCGTGGCATTAGAAGATATATGCCACTTAGCTTTATACTAAGTATCATTGCTGGATTCTCTATGGCAGGTATCCCACCTTTAAGTGGATTCTACTCAAAAGAATACTTCTTAACAGTTGTTTATGGATTGACACAATCAAGCATGTTATATATGGTTATCGTAATAGCTGTAGTTATTGGAGCTTTAGGAACTGCTATTTATTCATTAATATTAGCCTTCAAACCATTCCTAGGTAAGTTCGATAACTCTATAGTGGGGACTAAGAAATTACATCTTCCAAGTAATGGTATCTTTATATCTCCAATAATACTTGTAGGCTTTGTAATTATTAATACATTCATAAAAGATTACGTAGTTATTCCAGCACAACAAGCTGCCCTTGCTATAAAAATAACTAATAACGAAGTAATATCTCATGCTCACCATGATAGTTTCTTCTCAAGTGAACTTCTTACTTCTATTGTTGTTATTATTGCAAGTTTTGCAATCTACAAATTATACGCTAGTGGAAATGGAATTTATAGTATAAATCCTACTATTATTTCTATTCACGGCGCATACAATAACTTAGGTAATTTACTACATAAAGTAAGTGGTACTCTTCATGACACATTTGTTACAAACCAACTTAGAAGAAATATGAGTTATATTTTTGTAGTGTTATCAGTAACTATTATTGGTGGTTACTTTGCAATTGGTAGACCTATGTTAATTAATAACTTCTCTACAATTCACTACATGAATATTTTTATAGGACTATGTATTGTCGTATGCTGTGTCGCTCTAACTACAGTTTATAATAGACTAGTACTTATTATCCTTTCTTCTGGAATTGGATTTATGATGACTGCGCTATATGTTACATTTAGAGCTCCAGACTTAGCAATGACACAATTTGTAATCGAATCAATTTCTACTATTATTTTCTTAATAGCATTTATTCTATTAACTGATAAAACAAAACAAGTAGAAAAACATAGTTTTAAACTTACTAATGCAATAATTGCTACACTTACTGGTATTAGTTTCATAATCGTGGGGTTAGTATCATACGCTTATAAAAATCCATCAGAAATTAGTCAATTTTATTTCGATAATGTTGTCGCATCTGGTGGTGGAAACATAGTAAATGTTATTATCGTAGACTTCAGGGGATTTGATACCCTGTTTGAAATCACAGTTATGACAATGGTAGCATTAATTATTTATGCTATGTTCAAAATTATTAAACGAGGAGGACCTAAAGATGAAAACTAATGACGTAATTTTAAAATCATTATCTGCAATTATTTCAGGATGTATATTTTTACTTTCTCTTAGTTTGTACTTTGGTGGTCACTTCCTTCCTGGTGGTGGTTTCGTCGGAGGACTCCTTTGTACAATGGCATTAGCTCTAGCAATGTTTACATATGGAATCGATAAAGTTACTAAACTTCTACCTATTAACTATGTTTATGTAACTGCTATTGGATTACTTTTCTCTATAGGAACTGCATTTAGTGGTGTCGTGGTTGGAAAAAATTTCTTTAAACACCATTTTACACATATTCATGTTCCGTTAATGGGAGAGATGGAATTACACACAGCCGCAATATTCGACTTAGGTGTATACTTTGTAGTTGTTGGAGTTCTTATGTCAGTTATTTTAGCTTTTGGAAAGGATGGTAAATAATGGAATTTTATATGATTATCTTATGTGGTATTCTTGTTGGATTTGGTGTTTACCTTATGCTTTCTAAGAGTATGATGCGTATTATTATTGGGGTTGGTCTTTTCGGTCATGCTGCTAACCTAATTATTCTTATCGCAGGTGGTTTATATGATGGAGATATTCCTATTATTTCAGAATTAGGTAAGAATTATATAGACCCTATTCCAGCAGCACTTATTCTTACTGCCATAGTTATCGGATTCGCGGTAACTTGTCTATTAATTTCAATCTATATCGCTAACTACAAACTAAAAGGCAGCGATAATGTAATTGATCTTGAAGATGTAGAAAATATGAAGGAGGAAAGAAATAATGCATAGTAATTTACCTGTTATACCAATATTTATCCCCCTTCTATTCGCAGCAGTAACGGTATTATTTAGAAAAAGAATAGCAATGCAACGTTTATTAACAACATTCGCTACATTACTAGTCTTAGCATTTTCTATATTAAATATCTATATGGTAAATAAACACCAAATACTAATTTTAGAAATGGGGAACTGGGCTAGTCCATTTGGTATTACTTTAACATTAGATGGACTTAATAGTGTTTTAGTTACAACATCTTCAGTTGTATTTCTTGCAACATTAATATATTCATTTAAAACAATTGATAAAGTTCGAGAACTTAGTTTCTTCTATCCAGGATTTTTATTAATTATGGTTGGAATAAACGGAGCTTTCACTACAGGTGATATATTTAACCTTTTCGTTTTCTATGAAATCTTACTTATGTCATCTTACTTACTACTGTTAGTAGGTATTAATAAAGAACAACTTAAATCTTCTATTAGTTATGTACTGATGAATGTGTTTGCTGGTAGCTTATTTGTTATTAGTATTGGATATCTATATACGATTGTTGGTAGCTTAAATATGGCATACATATCACAAACGATCTCATCAATGTCTGATCGTCGTGGATTATACCTTGTTGGAGCTGTAATGATATTTGTATTCTGTATGAAAGGTGCTCTATTCCCACTATTCACATGGATGAATAGATCATATGCCGCACCACCAATTGCAATCTCAATAATCTTTGGAGCATTGCTAACAAAAGTTGGTCTTTACTCAATAATTAGAACGTATGGATTATTCTATTACGAATCAAACTTCATCAAGTCTTATATATTAATACTTGGAGCAATCTCAATCATAGCTGGTTGTATCGGAGCTATATATCAAAAAGATTTAAAACAAATAGTAATTTTTAATATCGTAATTTCTCTTGGAGTTATGGTATGTGGAACTGCAACACTAAATACTTTCGGTGTCAAAGGAGCATTATTCTATGCAGTAAACGACATATTACTAAAAGCTGCATTATTCATAGTTGTTGGATTAATAATTTACGTTAGTGGAGTCAAATATCTCCAAAAATGTGGATTAATCAATAAATATCCTCTTCTTGGTTGGACATATTTTATTATAGTTCTATCATTAGCAGGTGTTCCACCTTTCAGTGGATTTTATGGTAAAGCACTAATAATTAAAGGGTTAGTTACAAATAATAATACATTTATTGCTATATTAGTAGCATTATCTGGATTAGTTGTATTTTACTCTTTAATTAGAATATTCTTAAATGTATTCTACGATAATATCAATAAGAGCCTAATTTTAAAACCTCTTCCAAAAGGTGTTCAAATTCCTCTTGTCGCTATCGTAGCAATAGCATTTATTATCGGAGTAAGTACTAATCTATTAGATGGTTTCTTCGATAAAGGGATACAAATGGTACTTAATCCACAGCACTATATTGACTTAGTACTTAAGAAAGGAGCATAATTATGGCACTACAATTTTTAATTAATATATTAGTTGGTGTAATATGGATGTTCTTTTCAGGAAGTTATAATTCTGAATATTTTGCAGTAGGTTTTTTCTGGGGAATGGTTCTTCTATTCATCTTCAGAAAAACATTCATTAAAAATATTTTAGGAGAACAACTATACTACATTTATGTATACAAATGGATAAAATTAATCTTAATGTTTTTAATAGAATTACTAAAAGCAGATGTAAATGTACTAAAATTAATGTTCAAAAAAGATCTTGATGTAAATCCTGTCATTTTTGAATATCCTTTAGAAGTGACAAAAAGTTGGCAAATTACATTACTTGCCAATATGATAACTCTAACACCTGGTACACTTACAGTTAACGTTGGACATGATAACAAAACACTTCATATTCACTGTCTAGATACTGACGATATTCCTGGTGAAATTGAAGGTATAAAAAATAGTTTTGAAAAAGCAATACTGGAGGTTGATTTAGATGGATAAAGTTTTAGATTATTCGATTTTACTAGGTATTTTCGCTAGTATTGCCATGATATTATTCTTATTAGTTTATATCGTTAAGAAACCAAGCATATTCGATAAATTAATCGCAAGTGACCTTCTTGCTATGCCACTAATGTGCTTAATAGTTTTAGTTAGTATGTACTACAAAACTTTCTCTTATATTTCACTTATACTTATCATAGCTATTATATGTTTAGTGGGTACGGTTGTTACTGCTAGATTCCTAGCTAAAAAGGAGGTCTTTAGTGATGATACTAAATAGTATTTTAGACATTATTATTATACTTCTAATTTTAGTTTCAGTGATTGCAATGCTATCAACGGTAATTGGTTTCATTAGATTACCTGATGAAATGACAAAAATACATGCCGCTGGAGTTACAGGATCTTTCGCTGTTGAGTTAATTCTTATAGCTGGATTTATCTATTTTTATAGATACTTACATGTTTTTGAATTCAAATTCTTATTAGCAATAGCATTCTTATTTCTAGCAGCACCTGTTTCTGCTCATATGATTTCTATAAGCGCTATTATATATAATAAAAAAGTATATTCTAAAAATAATAAAGATGAAGCTAAAAAAGTACTAGACGATATTGAAAAATTAAATAAATAAACTAGTCAGAGGAATGATTAACAAAAATCATTCCTCTTTTATCATAATAAAACTAATACATCATTTAATCTTTTCTATTAAAGATAAAATATATATTGAATTAACCGATATAATGCTTTCATATCCTTCTAATATCTCCTAAACCTTGACTTATTTCATTTTATATAGTAATATTCATATAGATTATAAAACAAGGAGTCATTTTTTTATGAGAAAATATTTTGGAACTGACGGTATTCGTGGTATCGCAGGAGAATCACTAACAGCCGATTTGAGTTTTAAAGTAGGTAAAGCTCTTGGTAAATTACTAACTGAAAAAAAAGAACATCCAAAAGTAGTAATTGGTAGAGATACTAGAATTTCATGTGACATGATTGAACAAGCATTAACAGCAGGACTTACAAGTACAGGTGTCAATGTAATGACAGTTGGTACTATCCCTACTCCAGCAATTGCTTATTTAACTAAAACAATCGAAACTGATAGCGGAATTATGATTTCTGCTTCACACAATCCTTATCAAGATAATGGAATTAAAATTTTTGGTCCCGACGGTTTCAAACTAACAGACGAGCAAGAATTAGAAATCGAATCATTAATTGATAATTCAGAGCAAATTAAAAACGCAAGTTTTGAAAAAATCGGAAAATTATATGGTGGTAGCGAATTAAGTCAAAAATACGTTCAACATATTAAACAATCAATTTCTGGAGATTTATCTGATATAAAGATTGCTTTAGATTGTGCAAATGGTGCTACTACTGGCGTTGCACCTTATATCTTCGGTGATTTAGAAGCTGATATCGAAACTATTGGTTGTCAACCAAACGGTATTAATATCAACGATAATGTTGGATCTACTAAAATCGATACAATTTCTACATTCGTAAGAGAAAATAACGTTGATGTAGGATTTGCCTTTGATGGAGATGGTGACAGAGTTTTAGCAGTTGATGCTAACGGTAATATTGTAGATGGTGATAAAATCATGTTCATTCTTGCAAAACATCTTAAAGAACAAGGTGAACTAAAAGATAACATGGTAGTTTCTACTGTAATGAGTAACATAGGGTTCTACAAAGCAATTGAAGAAAATGGATTACAATCTGTTAAAACTGCAGTTGGAGATAGATACGTTGTAGAAGAAATGAGAAAAAATGATTATTCACTGGGTGGAGAGCAGTCAGGACATATAGTTCTAATGAACTATGCTACTACTGGAGATGGTATTCTAACAGCTGTTAAACTTGCTAATATTATAAAATCTACAGGAAAATCTCTTGAAGAATTAGCATCAGAAGTTAGTATCTATCCACAAAAATTAGTAAATATCAAAGTAATAGATAAAAAAGCTGCTATGGAAGATTCTGAAATTCTAGCTGAATGTGAAAAAGTTGAAAAAGAACTTGAAGGCAATGGTCGTATCTTATTACGTGCATCTGGAACAGAAAACCTAATTCGAGTAATGGTAGAAGCAAGTAGCGATGAGCTAACTGATAAATATTGTGAACAAGTAGCTAAAATTGTTCGTGAAAAATTTGAAGTAAAATAAAAAATTTAAAGAAGTTAGAATTCAAAAACTAACTTCTTTTTATTTTCTGTATTCTCAAGGTATACAATTGTATAAATAACCTCATCATAAAGACAAATTTATAGCCTAAAAATGATGTTTTTAAAGCAAACTTATTTTATAAACATTTTTTTATATTTATGTTTACTTTTTCTATAATTGTATACTTAATATTACATTAATTTTTTTTTAATGAGTAATTAGTGTAGTCAAAATGTATACATCTACACAAGATATTTACATCTTTACAGTAAACCAAATTCTAGTTATTTTTACTGTAATAATAGTATCGATTGTAGTTAAACTACAAATTCATTAGTATATTATTATCAAAATTTTAATCTTTTTATATAAATCGAGTTTTATTAATATTTTACCAAAAAATTTTTTCAATATTTCAAAAAAAATTTTATTTTCCTCTTGTTTTTTGTATATACTTCTGTTATACTTATAAGTGAAGTAATTAATATATTACTTCATATGTTCTTTTATTATAAGTCTCCCTAGCTTATAATAAAGACTTTTCATATTTACTCCCTTATTTCTACCTTACAATATTTTTTGTAAGGTAGGTTTTTTTATTTTTCTTTAAAAGTTCATTTTTTTTATCGTTTTTTAGCTTTAGTCATGTTTTTTTTCTGATTACAACAAAATTCACTTGACTTATTTTCTTTCCTAAGGTAAACTTTAATGTATACAGAAAAAATATGAAGAGAAGGGACAAGTATGATAAAGATAGAAAATTTAACTGTTACCTATAACCAAACTCCTGCCCTTTCTAATATTAATTTAGAAATTACAGGACCTGGTATTACAGGTATCATAGGGCCTAACGGTGCTGGTAAATCTACCTTAATAAAAGCCGTTCTACATATAATACCTTCAATAGGTATTTCAAAAATTGATGACAAGATTGCAAAAGAAAATCTTGACAATGTCGCTTATGTTGAACAAAAAATCAATATAGATTATAACTTTCCAATAAAAGTTAGAGAATGCGTTTCTCTTGGTTTATATTCTAAGATTGGAATACTAAAAAAATTAAAAAAATCTGATTGGCAAAAAGTTGACGACGCTTTGAAGTTAGTTGGTCTAGAGAAATTCTCTAATAGACAAATTAGTGAACTATCTGGTGGACAGTTCCAACGTGTGTTGATAGCTCGTTGTCTTGTTCAAGAAGCAAAATATATCTTTCTAGACGAACCATTTGTTGGTATCGATTCAGTTAGTGAAGAAATAATAATGAATACATTAAGAAATCTTCGAGAAAATGGTCATACAATATTAATTGTTCATCACGACTTAAGAAAAGTTCATTCTTATTTCGATAATGTATTATTACTAAATAAAGAAGTTATCTCATATGGTGAAACTGAAAAAACTTTCACTAGAGAAAATTTAACAAAAGCATACGGTACCGACTTATTCTTTATGGGAGGTGGTACTAATGATTAAAGAATTTATCGACGGATTATATAGTTTTCATTTTTTACAAAATGCTTTAATCACCGCTATTGTTATTGGAATCGTAGCTGGAGCCGTTGGGTGTTTTATCGTTCTTAGAGGAATGTCATTAATGGGAGATGCAATCTCTCATGCAGTTCTTCCTGGTGTAGCACTATCTTTTATATTAGGTATAGATTTCTTTATTGGTGCAATCGTATTTGGTCTATTAGCATCAATAATCATAACATTTATTAAAGGGAATTCTATAATAAAAAGTGACACAGCTATAGGAATAACATTTAGTTCATTCTTAGCTCTAGGAGTTATCTTAATTAGTGTAGCGAAAAGTTCTACTGACCTTTTCCATATCTTGTTTGGTAATATTCTAGCAGTACAAGATATAGATATGTATATTACTATAGGGGTTGGAGTTTTTGTTCTTTTAGTTATTAAACTATTTTTCAAGGAATTACTCTTGACTTCATTTGATGAATTATTAGCAAAAGCAATGGGTATGAAAGTTAACTTCTATCATTACTTACTAATGATACTATTAACTCTAGTCTCTGTTACTGCAATGCAAAGTGTTGGTACAATTTTAATTGTAGCAATGTTAATTACGCCAGCAGCAACTGCATATCTTTATGCAAATAGCTTAAAAACTATGATATTTTTATCATCTACTATCGGGGCAAGTTGTTCTGTATTAGGATTGTTTATAGGTTATTCATTCAATATTGCTGCAGGATCTAGTATAGTTTTAACACTAGCCGTGGTTTTCGCAATAAGTTTCTTTATTGCTCCAAAACAACGCTTTGTTAAACATAAAAAATAAATAACTTAGATAATAATACTCAAGAATAAAGTAGAATATCATATATTAAATATAATAATCCCTTTAAATAAACTTATTAATATATAAAATACTTCCAGATCAAGTTTATTTAGAGGTGTTATTATGAAAGCTCTAATTGATAATGATTATTATTAGTTATGTAAATCTATTTTATTTTTGAATAAAATTATAAAATTAATAAAGGAGGCCTATAATATGAAAAAATTAGGTTTTAAAAAATTAAGTTTTCTAGCGCTTATTTTCACACTAGCTGTTGGACTATTTGCTTGTTCTAGCGCTAAGCAAGGTTCTAGTTCCAACGAAGCTACTAAATTAAAAGTAGTAGCAACTAACTCAATCATCGCAGATATTACAAAAAATATCGCTGGTGATAAAATTGATTTACACAGTATCGTACCAGTTGGACAAGATCCACACGAATACGAACCACTTCCTGATGATGTTAAAAAAACATCTCAAGCTAATCTTATTTTCTACAACGGTATTAACTTAGAAACTGGTGGTAACGCTTGGTTTACAAAATTAGTACAAAATGCTAAAAAAGAAGAAAATAAAGATTACTACGCTGTTAGTGAAGGTGTTGATGTAATTTATCTTGAAGGTCAAAATGAAAAAGGTAAAGAAGATCCACATGCTTGGTTAAATCTTGAAAATGGTATGATTTATGCTAAAAACATTGCAAAACAATTAGAAGCTAAAGATCCAAAAAATAAAGATTTCTATGAAGCTAACCTTAAAACTTATTTAGAAAAACTTTCTAAATTAGACAAAGAAGCTAAAGAAAAATTCAACAACATTCCTAAAGAGAAAAAAACTATAGTAACTAGTGAAGGATGCTTCAAATACTTCTCTAAAGCATACAATGTACCGTCTGCTTACATTTGGGAAATCAATACTGAAGAAGAAGGAACTCCAGATCAAATTAAAACTCTAGTTGAAAAACTACGTAAAACTAAAGTACCTTCTCTATTCGTAGAAAGTAGTGTAGATGAACGTCCAATGCAAACTGTATCAAAAGATACTAACATTCCAATTTACGAAAAAATCTTCACTGATTCAATCGCTGAACCTGGACAAAACGGAGATAGCTACTACAGTATGATGAAATGGAATTTAGATAAAATTTCTGAAGGATTAGCTAAATAATATTAAAAAATCTCATGCATATACAACTATGTATGAGATTTTTATTGACATAAAAATAAAATAATATAAAATATTATATATATAATTATTATTAGGAGCTATTATGAATATTATTAAAAGGTTACCCACGCCTATCTCTGGTTTAGCATTAGGTTCGGTTGCACTAGGAAATTTACTACAATCATATTCCACTTCACTACAATTATTATTTAATCTATTATCTTTGATAATAGTTGTACTTTTAACTATAAAGTTTACATTAAATTTCGATGAACTAAAAAAGGAAATGAAAAAACCTGTTATAGCAACTGTACTGGCAACATACCCAATGAGTATTATGCTTTTAAGTTCATTTTCAAAAAAATTTATAGGTGTTTACAGTATACCCTTTTGGATAATTGGAATCTTTCTAGATTTTTTTGTTGTATGTTATGCAATTTATAATTTTATTCTGAAAGAAAGGCATATTAAAAATATTTATCCAACTTGGTTCATTACATTCGTTGGACCTGCTGTTGTAACAGTAACAGCAATAAATTATAACTTAGAAACACTAGGTTTAATTTATTTCTATTTTTCATATATTAACTATTTAGTATTATTACCTTTTGTTCTTTATAGAGTTTATAGGTATAAACATTATAATGATGGAGATTATCCTACTATTACTGTATTTTCAGCACCTGGTGGACTATTACTGGCTAGTTATATGATTGGGATTACGCAAAAAAGCAATATAATATTAGCAATATTAATACCACTTACAATATTATTGTTTATTTTTGTCTTAATTCAATTACCTTATCTACTAAAAAGAAAATTCTATCCAAGCTTTTCTGCTTTCACATTCCCATTAGTGATTTGCGCAATAGCATTTCAAAAAACTGGAATATACTATCAAATAGCTGAATTTTCTATTTTGAATATTTTAATTCATCTAAGTGAATTACTGGCGATAATTATTGTAATTTATGTATGGTATGGGTTTATTAAGAATTTATTTTATTCAAATTAACGTCAAAAAGACACGATTAAGTTTAAACTTAATCGTGTCTTTTAACCTATTATATAAAGTTTATCTACTTACTCTATAACTTCTTCGAAGTTCTTGATAACATCTTTTAACTCTAATTCTAAGATATAACTAATACCTTTTTCTTGCATTGTTACACCATATAAAGTATCCATAGCTTCCATAGTTCCACGTCTGTGCGTAATAACTAAGAACTGATTATGTTCAGCATAAACTTTTAAGAATTTAGCAAATCTATTAACATTCTCCTCATCCAGTGCCGCTTCAACCTCATCAAGCACTACGAATGGAGGATTTTTAACCTGTAATATCGCAAATAATAAACTTATTGCAGTTAAAGATTTCTCTCCACCTGATAATAATGAAAGGTTTTGAAGTTTTTTACCAGGAGGTGAAGCTTCGATTACTATCCCAGTATTTAATATATCATTCGGTGATTCCAATGTCATGTCTGCATAACCACCTTTGAATAATTCTTTAAATATTTTATTAAAGTTCTCTGCTACTTGAACAAATGTCGTTAAGAAGCGTTCTTTTACTTCTTTATCAATCTCTGCAATAGTCTCTTCAAGTTTTTCTTTCGCTTCTACAAGATCGGTAATTTGCTCATTATAGAAATCATAACGTTCTTTAACCTCTTCGAACTCTGCTATAGCATTTAGGTTAATATTACCTAAGTCTACTATCTCTTTACGAAGTCTTACTACATCATCCTTATACGAAGGTACTTCTTCAATATTATCAGCAGTCAATCTATCAGATACACTTTCATACGTTACATTATAATTAGAAACAAGATTTTCTAAATATTCATCAATCTTGACTTCGATCTTCGTCTGTTCTACAGTTAATTTTTCAAATTCTGAAGTTTTCTGACGTAAGCTTTCGTTATTTCTTTGTTGAGCTACGGTAATTTCTTTTTCTCGCTTGAATAACCCTGTTTTTTCCATGTCAAGATCAGATAGTAACGTCTTAAGCATCGCTAAACGTTCACTACACTCAGCAATTACTTTAGAGTTATTTTCTAATATCTTTTGCTCATCTTCCTCACTTAAAGACTCAGCATCTTTAGACATTTCTAGTCTTGCTAGTTGCTCGTTTACATCTGTTATATCAGCTAATAATGATTCTATTAACTCTAAACCATGCTTAGTTGTTTCCTCTAATTTTGATTTTTCAATCTTAAGTTCAGCAATTTTCTCTAAGAACAATTCTTCAGCACTTTGAGCATTTTGTTTCTTACTGCTTTCTTCTTTAATTTTCTCATCAAGTTTTTGTAGTTCTGCTCTAATCTTTTCAAGGCTTTGAGTTAATTCAACAATATTACTCGTATTATCTTCAGTATCTTTGAATTCTAGTAATTTTTTCTCATTTAATTCTATATTTGCTTTAATATCTGCAATTTCAGATTTTTTATGATTTATGCTTAATTCTAATTGCTTAAGTTTTAAAATCGCCTCTTCTTTCACAGATTTAGAATTCAGAATTTCATCCATTACTTCTTGTTGTTGACTCTCTAATAGATTCTTCTCATCAGCTAATTTCTCGATCTTATCATTGATTTTAACAAGATTTTGTGAAAGTTCGTCAAGTTCAGCCTTATGTTTAATAGATGAGTTGTTATTCTTATTAATAGCACCACCAGTGATAGATCCACCACTATTAATGATTTGTCCATCTAGTGTAATAATTCTATTTCTAAAATTAATCTTACGAGCTATTCTATTGGCATTATCCATATTATCTACAATAATAACAAGCCCCAATAAGTGAGATATTATGTTTTTATACTCACTATCAACAGTGATAAGATTTTCAGCAATATTGATAAATCCTTCTTCATTTACAACTGTTCTATAAACATCATTCGCTATAGCTTTTGCTTTAATATTATTTAATGGTAAAAATGTAACCCTACCTTTATTAGTTTTCTTTAGATGATTAATACATTGTTTAGCAACATTCTCATTCTCAACAATAATATTTTGTTGTGCTTGCCCTAAAGCAATATCAATAGCAACAGCATACTCGTTTTCAAATTTTACAATATTCGCTACACTATTGTGAACACCATCTAGAGTATCCTTATTAGCAAGAATTTCTTTTACTCCAATATTGTAAAAACTTAAATTATTAATCTGATCTTCTAAAAACTTCTTACGATTTTCCAGGTTACTCTTGAAGTTATATCCTGTACGAATTTGATCTTCGATATTTTTTCCGTTTGAATTAATTAAAATATTTTTTTCAACTAATATATCGAGTTCTTTTTGAAGATTAGTTAGCTGTTCATTTAGAACTTTTTGTTCTTCGGTAGCAGCTGTAAGCTCTTCCGTTTTTAAAGCTAAAACTTGTTTTTGTCTTTCTATATTTTCTAGAATTTCTTTACTGTTTTCATCAGCACTCTCTAGATTTTTCTTAGCGAACTCTATACTATTTTCCAGTTTAGTTTCTTCGTTTATTAAACTATAATAGTTATCTTTTAATTCTTCTATATTTCTTTCAATTAATTCTAGTTTACTCTCTTCACCTGATTCTAAAGAAGAGATTTCTTTATTAATCTTTTGAATTTTACTTTTAGTTTCAGCATTCAGATTTTCTCTTTCCGCTAACTTACTCTCAAGGTTTTGCTTTCTTTCCTCAAGATATTTAATATCATCGTTAATTTTTTCACTTCTCAGAGTTCTATTATTTTTTCTTTCCTCAATAACGCTCAATTGCGATTGAAGAGATTCTTTCTTCTGAACCAATTCTAACTCTTCATCATGATATTTCATGTAAGTTCTATCTAGAGAAACTAAACTATTCTTAATAGTCTCTAAATCTTTAATAAGTTCTTCTTGTCTACTTTCAAGTCCAAGTTTTTCAGATTCTTTCTCATGTTTAACTTGTAGTAAATCTGCAAGTCTTTTTTGATATTCAGCTATATTATAAACATTTAATAATATATCTTTTTCTTCAAGTTCTTTAGAATAATCTAGATATTTTTGTGTTTTATTCTTTTGATCTTCTAAGATTTCATAACGACCTGAAATTTCTGAAAAAATATCATTTAACCTCATCAAGTTATCATTTGTTTTTTCTAATTTTAGATTAGTTTCTTTTTTCTTGTTTTTATACTTTAATACACCTGATGCCTCTTCTATAATTGCTCGGCGATCGACAGGTTTAGATGAAATAATATCTTCTACCTTACCTTGAGTAATAATACTATAACTCTCTTTATTAATACCAAGGTCTAGATACATATCTGTAATATCTTTTAATTTTGCACGTTTATTATCAATGTAATACTCACTATCACCATTTCTATATAAACGTCTTTTAATTTCACAACTATCTTCTCCGTTAGAAAATGTTACCGCTACTTCAGCAAAGTTTTTTCTTTTCGCATCTTCAGTCCCCGAAAAGATAACATCTTTCATGCTACTACCACGTAAATTTTTAGCAGATTGCTCCCCTAAAACCCAACGAATAGCATCAATTATATTACTTTTTCCCGAACCGTTCGGCCCTACAACACCAATTAAATTATTTTTAAATTCAAACGTTGTCTTCTTCTGAAAAGATTTAAAACCAGTAACTTCAACCTTTGCTAATTTCATCTCTTTTTCCTTTCATTAATTTTAAATATCTTTATAGCCAAGCTTTTCTAATGCTTGTTTTGCTGAAAGTTGTTCAGACTCTTTTTTTGTAGTAGCTGTCCCACTTCCATACTGTTTACCACCAATTAGAACTGCACTTGTAAAAGTTTTAGAATGTGATGGTCCACTTGAATCAAGTACTACATACTCAATCTCACCCAATTTAATTTTTGAAATATACTCTTGCAATATAGTTTTATAGTCAACAAAACTATGATATTCAAGATCTTGAACTTCTGTAAATAATGTATTATTTAAAAAAGTTTTTACAACATCTAGATTTGACTCAAGGTACATTGCCCCAGTGAAAGATTCAAAAATATCAGCAAGTAAAGCTGCTCTATTTCTTCCACCCATCTTTTCTTCACCTTTTCCTAGATAGATACATTTATCTAAACCAAGCTGCAAAGCATATTTAACCAATGTTTTTTCACAAACAATAGATGCACGCAACTTAGTTAGTTCACCTTCTGGAAGCTCTGAAAATTTCTTAAATAAAAATTCACTTGTTGTAAGTTCAACAACAGCATCTCCTAAAAATTCCAAACGCTCATAATTCAGGTGTTTCGCGATTCTTTTCTCATTAGTATAAGAAGAATGAGAAAATGCATTTTTAAAATTTCCACTGAATTTTAAGTTAAAACCATACTCTTCATTCAAATTATTAAGTAATCTTTCTATATATGTTCGCTCCATAATAGTTCTCCTTTCTTTTATTTTTAGGAGAAACTCAACAATTTTACTCAAATTCATCAAGTCTCTCCCCTAAAATTATTCTCATTATTAAAATACGTTATTAATCCAATAAAAACTCAGAGAATACATTATTTCCATAGAATAGTCCTTTTCTAGTCAAACGAAGTTTGTTACCTTCAATCTCTAAGTACCCTTCTCTTATGTTTTTATCAATCACACCTTTGAAGATTTCTTCAGCTCTTCTTCCATATTTTTCTTCAAAAATATCTAAATCCACACCTTCTAAAAGGCGTAGACCTAAGAACATTTCCTCTTCTATTCTCTCCTTAGGTGTTACTGTATTCTCTTCACGTCTAGCATGTCCCTTCTCTAACATACTGTCGATATAGAATTTTAATGCTCCTTGATTAGCATAACGCACTCCATCAATATAACCGTGTGCGCCTGCCCCAAGACCATAATACTCTATATTCTTCCAGTAGCTGCTATTATGAACACTCTCATGACCAGGTCTAGCAAAATTACTGATTTCATACTGCTCATAACCATTTTCTGTTAAGAAATTAATAACCTCATTGTACATCTTCTCTTCAGTTTCATTTGAAGGCAATGTAACTTTCTTATCTCTCACCTGATTATAAAGCTTAGTCTTCTGTTCCAAAATCAATGAATAACATGAAATATGACTAATATTGTACTCTGCAACCTTCTTCATACTGTCATATAAGTCATCCATAGTTTGCTTCGGTAGTGAAAACATTAAATCTACATTAATATCCTCAATGCCATGTTTTTTACAATTAGCAATCGCCATGTCTACATCATCAGCAACATGTCCTCGCCCAAGAATTTTTAACAACTCATTATTAAAAGTCTGAACCCCCATGCTAATTCTATCAACTCCGTAGCCCTTTACCAAAGCAACCCGAGAATCAACAAGATCCTCAGGGTTAGCTTCAAAAGTAAATTCACGCAGTTGTTGTGGAATTTTATTTCTTAATGCAGTTAGCAAACGGTGAAGTTGTTCATCACTTAATGCACTCGGTGTTCCACCACCAATATAGATAGTTTCAACATTTTGAATGTTTTCCATACTCTCGATCTCTTTAATTAAGCAATCTATATACTTATCAACAGGTTGTCTTTGTATATAAAACTTGTTGAAATCACAGTATGAACAAATATACTTACAAAATGGAATATGAATATATACTCCGCGTGGATAACTTTTCATTATTCTTCGTCCATTTTCAGAACAGCCATGAAGGCATCTTGAGGAACTTCTACGCTACCAACAGCTTTCATTCTCTCTTTACCTTTTTTCTGTTTCTCTAATAGTTTACGTTTCCTACTAATATCCCCTCCGTAACATTTAGCAAGAACGTTTTTACGCATCGCTTTAATAGTTTCACGAGAGATAATTTTATTTCCAATTGCAGCTTGGATAGGAATCTCGAATTGTTGTTTTGGAATAAGTTTTTTAAGTTTTTCTACAATAACTTTACCACGTTGGTAAGCAAATTCTCTGTGAACGATGAAGCTTAAAGCATCGACTTGTTCACCATTTAATAGAATATCCATCTTAACAAGGTTACTATCTTTATATCCAGTTAATTCGTAGTCGAATGATGCATATCCTTTTGTATTAGATTTAAGTTGATCGAAGAAATCAAAAACGATTTCTGATAAAGGTATATCATAAGTAATATTAACCCTTGTATCATCGATATATTCCATATTTAAGAAGATCCCACGTTTCTTCTGACAAAGATCCATAACAGCACCTACATAGTCATTTGGTACCATAATACTCGCCTTAACAAATGGCTCAGTAATCTTATTGATTTTTTGTGGGTCTGGCATCTCTGATGGGTTTGATACATCTACCAAAGTTCCGTCAGTTTTTTCAACTTTATAAATAACCGATGGTGCAGTAGCGATGATATCAATGTTAAATTCACGTTCAATACGTTCTTGGATGATTTCCATGTGTAACATTCCTAAGAATCCACATCTAAATCCAAATCCAAGTGCTTGTGACGTTTCTGCTTCATATTGTAAAGCAGAGTCATTAAGTTCTAATTTTTCTAATGCTTCACGTAAGTCATTATATTTTGATGAATCGATTGGATATAATCCACAGAATACCATTGGATTTAATTTTCTATATCCAGGTAATGCTTCTTTAGCAGGATTATTCGCTAATGTGATTGTATCCCCTACACGAGTTTCACTTACATTTTTAATAGATGCACAGATAAATCCTACATCCCCTGCAGTAAGTTCATCAACGATTTTCTCTTTAGGTGTGTGAATACCAACTTCAGTAACCTCGAACACACCGCCAGTAGCCATCATCTTGATTTTATCTCCAGCTTTTACAGTTCCGTTCTTAATACGTACTGAAACGATAACTCCTCTATACGCATCGTATAATGAGTCAAAGATTAACGCTTGAAGTGGTTCCGCAGCATCACCAGATGGAGCTGGAACATATTCTACGATTTGTTCTAAGATCTCATCAATACCAATACCCGCTTTAGCTGAAGCTAGCACGATATCGTCAGTTGGTAATCCAATTACATCCTCGATTTCAGTCTTAACTTTTTCAGGATCCGCTGCAGGTAAGTCGATTTTGTTAATAATTGGAATAATTTCTAAATTATTGTCTAATGCTAAGTATACGTTAGCTAAAGTTTGTGCTTCTATACCTTGAGCAGCATCAACTACTAAAATAGCACCTTCACATGCTGCAAGAGAACGTGATACTTCATATGTGAAGTCTACGTGTCCCGGTGTATCGATTAAGTGGAAAATATACTCTTCCCCGTCTTTAGCAGTATATTGTAATTGAACCGCATTAAGTTTAATTGTAATACCTCTTTCACGCTCAATATCCATTGAGTCAAGAAGTTGTGCTTTCATCTCACGTTGTTCTAACGCCTTTGTTTTTTCTAAAATTCTGTCCGCAAGAGTCGATTTCCCGTGGTCAATATGTGCAATTATAGAAAAGTTCCTTATTTTCTTTTGCCTTTCATTTCTTTTATCCATTTTATTCTTCCTTTACAAATCTTGTTTTTCTACGTAGTCTTTAGCTGTATAATACGAAAAACCATCCCTTATTAGCTTTTCAATCAGCTTTTGTTTAAGCGCATATCCTTCATATCTTCGACTATAACTTTGATAAGCTCTTCTAAAATGCTCATCCAATATTTCATCTTCATTTTCATCCTCATAGTCTTCGAAAAATATGTCAAACACCTTTCTTATTATATCAGATGTAAAGCCATTTGTATAAAGTTTTTGTGTTATTTTTTGAACTTTTTTATTTTTCGTCTCTCTTCTCACTTTATACTCGCGTTCAATAATTTTATAAAGCATTTCAATCATTGCTTCTTCTGTACAAATCTTAGCGATATTATCTTCAATAACATCTTTATCCAAGCCTTTTTCTAACAATTTTCTTTGTATCCAATAAGGACCCTTTAAATTCAGATTAAAATAATCTGTTACCGCAGCTTCTACATAGTGATTATCATTCAAATAACCAATTTCTATTAACTTTTCTATCACTTCATCTATAACATTATTAGCAATCTCTTTCTTCTGAAGATATTCTCTTATATCCTGCTTAGTTCTTAGACCAAATTGTAAATAATGTACTGCTTTACTATAGGCACTTTCTACACTTTCATGGGCTATGATCTCTTTTAGTTGCTCTTTTGATAAATCTATTTTTTTTATAAGTCCATACTTAATTATCGTATCTTCAGAAACATAAAAATGTTTACCATTTTCCAAATCTATTTTATACTTAACTTTTAGCTTTGTTATATTTGTAACTTGCAAATTCACACCTACTTTCTACATTTCTCGCTAAAAAACTCTTACTCTTAATTTTATCAAAAATCACTTAAAAAAGGAAATGTTAGAAAAAAAGATTAACGAAATCTAACTAGTACCAAAAATTAGTTTCGTTAACCTTTTCCTTTTTATTTACTCTAAATTTATATCTAAACCTAAATTGTAGAGTTAAACTCAAAAAATTCTAGATAAATAAAAATCTTCTTATCTATCTAGAATTCATGTTTTTAAAGTTTATATTTAGGATCTTTCTTTCTTAGCTCTAATTCTTTATCCGCAAATTCCTTTACATCATCTTCACTATCGACGATTTCTTTAGCATATTCCTTTACATCAGCTTTCAAAGACTCTCCTTCTACAACAGAATCTTCACTTAAATTATCTAAGATAGCTTGATCTTTTTTAGTAAATTGTCTATTATCATCATGTTTTTTTATTGCTAATCTTATCATTTTACGACGTAAAAATGTTTCCTTCACTATATCTTGATGACTTCTTGTCCATGATAAAAATAATACAAATAATAATACGATACCCATATATCCTAATGCGGGATACGCATAAGAAATTAAATCTTTGAACCCAGCAAAACTACATAGATATCCAACAACAACTATTATAATTATATTAATTTTCAACTTCTTATCATCATTTGAAGAAAAACGTTTCGCTGTTGCATAAAATAAACTAAAAGCAGTATTAAAGATTAAAGCAAAAATAACTAATGCATAAAAAACAGCCAACCACGGATTAATATCCTTTACAATTTTTAATATCGGTATTTCAGCATCTATTATATCAGCACTATTAGCAAAAAGAGTTGCTGTTGCGAACAGAATTAAAACCCCTACCATTATACCACCAAGAGCTCCACCTTTTTTAGCAACACCTATTCTTACGACTGAGCCACCTAGAACAAATGCCATAGACACACCAGTTAACACGCAAAGAGAGAAGTAGTTAATTACAGATATCCAAATATTTGGCATCGAAGATGGAATAGTTTTAGAAACTTCATCCAACATACCATAATCATAACTCTTCCCTACAAATGTATAAATTGTTATTAACAATATCAATACAAACACTATCGGAGTGAAAATCCCTAAAATACTAGTTATCTTCTCAAAATCCAAAAATGCCACAATTACTATCATAACTGCACAAAGAAGCGCTCCAACCCAATTCGGTATTCCAAATTGTTGCTTTAAATTCGATCCAGCTCCAGCTAACATAACAAAACCTATAACAAAATTAGAAATTATTAAAGTCCAGTCAATTATCTTATTTAAAATTGGTGTAGTTATTTCTCCAAAAACTTCTTGGTGATTATCAGCTTGATAATAAGAGCCTAATGTCAATATAATTTTCCCAAAAATCATATTCAAGATTCCTAAAACTACAACACCAATCAATCCTACTTTACCAAAACTTAAAAAGTATTGTAGAATATCCTGTCCTGATGATAAACCTGCTCCAACTATCACACCAACATAAGCTAGTGCTATTCTTAATGATTCATTTTTCATTTTGACCTACCTTTCTTGCTATATACTACTTATAAATATCTTTTATTATGGGAGTGACTCAAAAATCGTGATTTCTAGAAACAAGATTTTGTCGAGTCACCCCCGCACAGTTTATTAGATATCTAAAAAGCTTTCATAAAGCGAATTTAGATATCAATAAACCACTGCGTCTATGAATTATCATATACACTTTTTTTAAAATTTAGGACTTTTGAGTCAGCCTCCCTCGTGTTTTCTTATCTTTTCAATATCCAGCTACAACCTTATCATGTATTTTTATTACTGTAATAAGTACGATAAAAATTTACAATATCGATTACTTTTTAAAAAGAATTTATCGCATGAAGAATAAAGTTTTCTTAATAGCATATTATTCCATAATACAATTAAAGATAAAAAAAATCAAGAATGAAGACTCAAGAGATGAAAAAATAATTCAAAACCTTAATAATAACTCTAAACAATACCATAAAAAAAAATTAAAAAACCTTGTCATATCAGTAGAAAATAAAAGATTAAACATCATAGGAGAACACACGAGTAACTAACTTAAGAATTTTCTTATATTTTTAAGTTTATACACTGATATAATTTTATCAAAAATTACATAAAAAAGGAAATGGTAGAAAGAAAAAAATTCCCAAACCATAAGACTTGAGAATTTTTATTTTCAACTAAGATACTACGTTATTTTTTAATTAATCCTTCTTTTTGTAGATATTCTTTTGCTACATCATATGCAGGTTTACCTTCAATATCTACTTTGTAGTTCATTTCAGTCATTTCTTTTTCTGTTATTTTTCCAGCAAGTTTATTTAAGATTTTTTCAAGTTCAGGATGTTTTTTCAATGTCTCTTCCCTTAATAACGGTGCCCCTTGATATGGTGGGAATAAATGTCTATCATCATTTAATAATTTAAGCTTATTAGTTATTATTTTACTATCCGTTGAGAATACATCGATAATATTTACATCACCATTTGAAATAGCTTGATATTTTAACGCTATTTCCATAGTTTTAACATTAAGATTCAAGTGATAAAGATTTTTAAGTCCTATACCACCATCTTCTCTATCATTGAATTCTAATGAGAATCCAACTTTTGAAGAATTTTCTACTAATTTTACATCTGAAATGTTATTTAATTTATTTTTATTTGCAAAATCTTCTGTTACGGCTAAAGCATAAGTATCCTGGAATTTTGTAGGTTTTAGGTACACAAGATTATCTTGTTCGAAAATTTTATTTTTAGCAACTTCATAAACCTCATCAGGATCATTAGAAGCAACAGTCTGAGGTGTTTTTAATAATGTTGTAGTAACTGTACCTGTAAATTCTGGATAAATATCAATACTTTTACCTTTTAACGCCTCATATAAGAAGCTTGTTTTACCAAAATTAGGTTTAACCTCAACATCAATATTAGTCTCATCTTCTATTAAAAGTTTATACATATTTATTAATATCTCAGGTTCTGCTCCTATTTTACCAGCTATTATTAGTTTATCATTAGACATTTTTCCAATTGGAAGGAAACTGATAGTTAAAGCAACTACAGCTGCAAGTAATGAAGCTAAAATAGTTTTCGGTTTTTTATCTTGTAAAAATTTAATTAATAATCCAAATAGAATCGCTAATATTGCAGATGAAATAGCTCCAATTAAAATTAATGCTGAGTTATTTCTATCTATTCCTAGTAAGATAAATGAACCTAATCCCCCTGCTCCTATTAAAGCGGCAAGAGTTGCTGTACCAATTATCATAATACTCGCAGTTCTAACACCACTCATAAGTATTGGCATAGCCAGTGCAAGTTTAAATTTTTTCAACTTCTCTAGTTTTGTCATACCAAAGGCTGTTGCAGCTTCTTCTAGCGATGGATCAATCTCCGATAATCCAGTAATCGTACTTTGTAGTATTGGGAATATTGCATATATTACCAATGCCACGACTGCTGGTAATGTCCCTATACCCGTAAACGGAATAAATAAACCTAGTAATGCAAGAGAAGGAATAGTTTGGAAGATACCCGTAATTTGTAAAAACCATTCACTTGTCTTTTTATTTCCTGAAATAATTACCCCTAACGGAACTGCTATAAAAATTGCAATAATAAGTGATAATAATGAAATTTGAAGATGTTCATATAAACCTGTTATCCAATCACTTTTTCTTTCTAAAAATGTACTTACTAAATTCATTATTTATTCCCCCTTGCAAAAAATTCGCGAACAAAGTCATCCGCAGGGTTTTCTTTTAATACTTCTGGTGTAGCAATTTGAACTACTTTACCTTCTTTTAAAACACAAATTCTATCAGCAAGTTTCATCGCTTCATCCATATCATGAGTTACAAAAACTGTTGTTCTTTTATACTCATCATGTAGTTGTTTTATTAAATCTTGAAGTTGAACTTTACTAATAGGATCTAATGCAGAAAATGGTTCATCCATCAGTAGAATTTTAGGATTAGCGATAATTGCACGTAATATTCCTACACGCTGTTTTTCTCCTCCAGAAAGTTCCTTAGGAAGACGATTCATATAATGCTTCGGATCCAATCCTACTTTTTGAAGTAAATCCTCCGTCTTTTCTTTAATTTCTTTTTTATCAAAGTTTTTCATTTCTGGAATTAACGCAATATTTTCTGCAACCGTAAGATTCGGAAATAGTGCAATTTGTTGAAGAACATAGCCAGTTTTAAGCCTTAATTCTCTTAAATCATAGTCTTTCAATCTCTTATCTTCAAAATAAATATCACCATCAGTTTGTTCTATCAATCTATTTATTAATTTTAATGTTGTTGTTTTTCCACTTCCACTTGGTCCTACAAGAACAAAAAATTCTCCTTCTTGTATTTCAAAATTTAATCCGTCAAGTATTAAACCATTTGTGGAACAGCATAATGAAACATCGTTATATTTAATCATTTTTAAAATTCTCCTTTCGAAACAAGTTTTTCAATATTCAACTTCATATTATCATTAAATATCGTAAAATATTCTATAAATAATTCTTGTTGTTTACTTGAAAGTTTACCTATTGCTTTTTCTTCAGACTCTCTAAGTGGATCCAAAATTTTTGATGCATATAAATAACCTTCTTTTGTTAATTTAACTATTTTTTCTCGCCTATCTTTTTCTTTCTCCTCAAAATAAATATATCCTTTATTCTTAAACGTCTTTATAGCTGCGCTAACTACTTGTTTCGTAGAATAGGTTTTTTCACAAATAGTGTTTTGAGTTATCCCATTTTTTGTATAGTAAAGACAACTTAATATTAATAATGATTTGCCTTGCAAACCATTTTTTCTAGCATAGTACTCATATAATGAGTTGTTTTCATCTTTTTTTCTAGAAAACATATTTGAGTTTTTCAATAGACTATTCATTTATAATCACTCCCTATCTAAAGCCACAATTATTCTCAGTAATAATACTTTGGATATACTCTTCATCTTAAAACTTCAAAGGTATTTTTTGTTTTTTCATTTATTCTTCATTTTTATGAACAATGGAAAGCAATTCCAAATCAGTAAAATCTTTTGACTATTATCTTATTAAAAAACTTATTAGTAATTTTTTAAATACTAATGAGTTCATTCTACCTCTATAGTCTACAATTGTCAATAATTTAGTTTTCATGAAAATAGACAATCGATAAATATTTTACCAATTGTCTTAAAATTTTATTAAATTCATATTTAAAAATATTAACGCCTATTTGTTCTCTATCCTTTGTTTTATCTTGTTATAGCGACGAATAACATTGATACGTTCCAATAAATATGGTAATAAAATAATAACAATAATAATAGAATTTATTACTTTATTTAATGTTTCTCCAAAGAATCCTATCAGTAGTCCTTTATTTATAATTGAGATACATAGATAGATACAACACAGAATAACTGTCCCTAAATTTACCATCCAGAATATTTTCGTGTTGGTCTCCTTAGAACTAAAATGCTCTATCTCTTCATCTGATAACTTTGTTAAAAGTATTTTCTCTTTTTTTATCATCTCTCTAGATATTCCAAATACTATCTCAAGTAAAAAATACAGAATATCATCGAAAATACTTCAATAATAATTTCTAAATTCATTATATCCACCTCCATTTAAATTTATTATATCACATTGCCTGTAAAAAAATTACCCACATGTAACTTGCATAAAAAAGTGTTATAACTTAATCTTCGTCACAGATTATACGAATCAGAATATAAGCATCACTAAAAATGGAGAAAGGCCCATCTTTCGATGAGCCATATATTATGAAAAAAAATATTATTAAGTTTTGTTATATTTATATTATATATCTCTTACCTTATATGAACTTTATACTATAATTAAAATGAAATTAAAGTTGAAAATTTTTGAAAAGTTTTTTCAAAAAAACAATCCTTAGATAAAGAATATATTATACTGATTAAAAACTAAAAACTATTCCTGAAATGGAGAAAGGGACTGATAGAATAATCAGTCCCATATATTATGAAAAAAAATATTATTAAGTTTTGTTATGTTTATATTATATATCTCTTACCTTATATGAACTTTACACTATAATTAAAATGAAATTAAAGTTGAAAAATTTTGAAAAGTTTTATTAAAAAAACAATCCTTAGATAAAGAATATATTATACTGATTCGAAACTAAGAATTTTCTCGTCCTTTTGTCCTTAAAATTCTAGTTTCTGTAGCATGTGTTATTCGTACATTCTATCTTCATCCTTTGGATTTGATAGAATTACGACTAACCGATAAAAAAATATTATTGTAACTAATTATTTTAAATTCTATCTTAAAAATCAACCTGAAAATGGAGAAAGGTCCATCTTTCGATGGACCATATATTATGAAAAAAAATATTATTAAGTTTTGTTATGTTTATATTATATATCTCTTACCTTATATGAACTTTATACTATAATTAAAACTTACTTAAATTTATTATAATATATATATTAAGTAACAAACTTCTATTTTTTAGATAATTTTTCTAATTGAGCTATTTCTTCTGATTTCTTCCATGGTATTACTTTCTTTCCATCTTTATTTAATAGATTTCCATTTTCATTAAAATTATACCCACCCCAGAGATGTTGAACTAAAAATGATCCATATCCACGTGCAGCAACTCCTCCAAATCCGCCTAATAAAACTGATCCTAAAATTGTTGGAAGAGTTTTTCTATTCAAACCTCTAAATTTATATATTTGTCCCACTGCTCCTTTTTCCTCCTCATACCACATTCCTATAATATCATTTGAATCAATAAAATTATGTATTTTTGGATACAATATACTAACCTTTACTTTTTCATTAAATGATAAAAATTTATAAATATTTGGTCCATTATAAATGTACGCACACTTTATTCTTAAATAATCAGTAACACATGATAAAGCGTATTGCACATTCATTGAGCCCAGTGAATGTCCATATAAATTAATTTTAGCCTTTGGATACTTTTCTATTATTTCATTTAAATAATCTGCAGAAGCTTTTAACTGTCCAGTTACGCCTTTTTTCTTCATTAACCTTTTCATAAATAATACTATATTATTCTCAATCCAGTCTCTTCTCACTTTATTCGCATTTCCTAAAATTATTCCAAATGGATTGGCAGATCCTCTATATATTATAGTAATTTCCTTTACTTTTATCCTTTCATCAATAGGCGCAGAAAAAAATACTGTTGGTCCATCATTAACAATAGTATATATGTATTCTCCATTATCACTTCTATTATTATTAAAATCAATAACTTTACCAATTTTAAAACCAGACTTTGTTTTAACTACTTCACCAATTTTATATTTTCTATATGCTAACTCTGCTATTTCTTTATGTATTTTATCTGTTTTGTACATTCTTTTTTCCTCATTATTTAAATTTTCTATTCAGATAATTTTCCGATTTTTATTATTTCCCTTTATTATTAAATAACTACAAAGAATATTTAAGTTAAATCATTTACGCAAGTATTCCGTACTTTTATTTTAATATGTTAAATATAGTACTTACAATTTTTTTTACTTTTGTCCTAAATATTTTCTTCTCTCCAAAAAATATAAAACACTATAAAACTATTATAATTATTTAAATATTCATTTCAAAGAATTAACTCCTTAGAAATTTAATAATATAAATTTCTAAGGAGTATTTATGTTATTTCTTCCCTAACTTCTCCGCTCGTTCTAAAGATGCATCAATATTCTCACATATGTTTTCAGCACCAATTTTCTCTATGAATCCTGCCTTTTCCATAACATGATACGGTTGTTCATTTACATGCGAAAGTATTAATGTTAAACCACGTCTTTTGCAAGTTTCCAATATTTCTTCTAATACTTCTAATCCTGAAATATCCATTGCTGGAACATTACGCATTCTTATAATTAAAACATTTTTTCCTTCACCATGCTCAAAGCTTGTAAACACATTTGCAGCTCCGAAGAATAATGCTCCAAAAATTTCATAAACCATAGTATTTTCAGGGACATATTTTAAATCAACTTCTTCAGATAACTTATCATCATCAGATGAACCTTTGTACGTCCATTGTCGAACTCCTGCAATATCAGACATACGTTTTAAGAATAAGAACGCAGCTAATACCATACCAAACTCTATCGCGATTACTAGGTCGAAGAATAACGTTAATAAGAAAGTGATAATTAATACCGCTATATCACTTTTCGGTGCAGTCTTTAACATACGTACACAAATACGCCAACCACTCATATTATATCCCACAATTATTAATATCGCAGCCAAGCAACTCATCGGAATATACGATGCATATGGCATTAAAAATAATAGTATTAATAATAAGGTAAATGCGTGAACCATTCCAGCTACTGGTGTTCTACCACCATTTTTTACGTTAGCTGCCGTTCTCGCAATTGCACCTGTTGCAGGTATTCCTCCAAAAAGTGCTGACATAAAGTTCCCTACACCTTGAGCAACTAATTCTGCATTGGATTTATGCTTGCTTCCTGTCATACCATCAGATACTACAGCAGATAATAGTGATTCTATAGCGGCTAATATCGCGATTGTAAATGCTGGTAAAATCATTTCTCTAATTAGTGAAAATGAAATTGTAGGCATTGTAAAGCTAGGAAGTCCTGCTTTAATCGTATATAGATCACCAATAGTTTTAACCGGCAATTTAAAAATAGCTACTAAAAATGTTGTAACTAGTATTGCGGTTAAAGAACCTGGTATTTTCTTAGATACCTTTGGCCAAAATACTTGAATTAGTATCGCAAGCAATCCTATCGCTAAAGTAACAAAGCTAATACTCTTTATATTATGACCATAAGCTATTAATTTTCCAACAAACTCTGCAGGAACTGCTCCCATACTTAATCCTAGGAAATCTTTAACCTGACCAACTACTATTCCCATAGCAATCCCTAGTGTAAATCCAATAGTAATTGTTTTAGGAATGAACTTAATCAAGTCACCAAAGTGAAATAGCCCCATCAGAATTAGCATAACTCCTGCCATAAGGGTTGCTACGGTTAATCCTGCAATTCCATGTTCAGCTATAATTCCATAAATAATAACGACAAAAGCAGCTGTAGGTCCACCAATCTGAACCCTACTCCCACCTAAAAATGAAATAAAAAAACCTGCTATAATCGCAGTATAAAGACCTTGTTCTGGATTAACCCCAGATGCAATCGCCAAAGCAATCGATAAAGGTAATGCTATAACAGCTACTATCAAACCAGCAATTATATCTTTTAAGCATTGTTCCTTTGTATAATTTTTCATTACACTAAATAACTTCGGCTTAAGATATTTAAATGAATTCATCTTCTCCTCCTACTTCCTGAGAATCTTTAGTATTACTAGTTTAGCACATAACTAATAAAAACTCTAGTTAAATTAGAAATCCTACTAAAATATTTTTAAATTTCATGATATATTTTCTAAAAACTAAAATAAAATCTATTATATAATAAATTTTATCTTGTTATAAATTTTAAAAAGGCTTGAAAATCACTCTTCAAGCCTTAGACGATCATCTATAATATTTTTACTTAAACTTCTCTTCGATGTCTCTTATTACATCTGCCAATAGTTCCTTACTGGCAGTATCATACCAAGTTCCATCCATTTTATTTCTAAACCATGTTAACTGACGTTTTGCATAACGGCGTGAATTCTGAGAAATAGCTGCAATAGTATCTTCTTTAGAAACATTACCATTAAGATACGGAATCATCTCCTTATATCCTATTGCTCCTAGAGCTTGCAGTTCCGTACCATACTCATCCATAATATCTCTGACTTCCTGTTCAAGTCCTTCTTCAAACATCAGCTCAACTCGCTTATTAATACGGTTATATAGAATTTCCCTATCAGTATTAAGAACTATTAAAAATGGATTATAACAATCAAGAACAGTATCACCATTGTTGTTTGTCGTTACAGATTTCTTTTCATTCATCACATAATTATATGCATTAATTACACGGCGATGATTTTCTAGGTCAATCGTATTATAGGTATCTGGATAATTCACTTTTAGATATTCTCTAGCCATATCGACATCAATATCATAAGTTTTTTCCTCTAAATCAGTAAACTCATAGTTATTTAGAACTGCATTCATATAAAAACCAGTTCCACCGATTAATAATGGCATCTTACCTCGACTATGTATTTCTTCAATTTTCTTACGTGCAAGTTTTTGAAAATCATAGACAGAACATGTATCAGTAGGTTCTAGTTCGTCTATTAAATGGTGAACTACCCCGTCCATCTCTTCTTTTTTCACCTTTGCAGAACCTATATCAAACTTTTTGTAAATCTGGACGCTATCTATAGAAATTATTTCACAGTTGAACTCTTTTGCAAGTTCTATACTAAGTGCTGTTTTCCCTACTGCAGTAGGTCCTACTATCGCTATTAAAGGTATTTTTTTCATCTTACCTCCTACACTATACGCTTAAACATTTTTTCTAAATCTTTTTTCTCCATTTTTGTGATTATCGGACGGCCATGCGGACACGTAAATGGATTCTTGCATTCATAAAGATCACTAATAACCTTATTCATCTCAACATCTGTAAGAACTTGATTTGCTTTTATAGACATTTTACAACTTGCCATAGCAATTGCATCATTTCTTAATTCGTTGAAAGTTATATTATTATTTCTTAGAACTTTCTCAACAATAATTTTTATCATTTGTTCTTCGTCTTCTTCTATCCAACCAGGAAATTCACGAACAACATAAGAATTATCTCCAAACTCCTCAAATGCAATACCAAGTTCTTCAAATTTTTCTAAATTATTACGAACTTCAGCCGCTTCATCTACAGAAAAATCAAACATAAGCGGTATTAACATCTGTTTCTTATAATTCTTTCTTTCTATAAATTCGCGTTGTAATTTCTCATAATTATATCTTTCTGCAGCAGCGTGCTGATCTATTAGAAATAGCTTATTATCCGCTTCTGATAAGATATATGTTTTAAAGATTTGTGCCAATACTTTTAAGTCTGGTAGAGTTCTAACTTTTGTATCATTATCTTGAACGATTTTCGCATCTTTAATTTCATTAAAATGACTATCGTCTTTTACTACATTAGAAACTACTTTTTCTGCTCTATCATCATAACTCGAGTTATCTACTTTTTTAGAGAAATTCATAAAGTTCTCTATCTCTTTTTTAGTTGGCTTATCACCGAACTTATTTCTATTATCACGAGGATGCGAACTATAACTTAAATCTGGTAAGTCACTCTTAATTTTCTGAGTTTTGTTTCTTTGAACATACGTATTTTCTTTACTTTGCACTAGTATTTTTTCTTCATCAGAATTAGTTAACAAATCTCCTCCAAAAAGAAATTCATCTTCTTGAACAACATGACTTGTAGATTCTTCTTGATTATCAGAAAAACTACGTTCAACTTCTACATCTACTTTAGGTTCTTTCTTCTCTTCTGAAAAAATAACGTTATCTTCTACATCTCCAAACTTATTATCAAGTTCATCTAAGAAATTTATTTTCTCAATTTTCGCTTTTTCTTTTTTCGTAAGAACATTATTCATTCCTTGCGGAATATATGTATAATTACTTAATCTTTCAGCGATAACTTCTTTGATTAGTCGTATTAATTCCGCTTCTTTCGATAATCTCACTTCTTGCTTAGTTGGATGAACGTTAACATCTAATAAAATCGGATCCATCTCTATATTAATAACACATAATGGATACCTATTTATCATTAATAATGTTCCGTAAGCATCGATTATAGCATTTTGAATTCCGTAGTTTTTAATATAACGCCCATTGATAAAAATATTTATATAGTTCTTACTAGCTCTCGTCTCTTCTGGTACAGAGATATAACCAAATACTTTGTAATCATCATTATTACCACTAAATTCAATCATATTTCTAGCAACGCCCATATTATAGATCTTAGATAAAATCTTATGAACATCACCATCACCATAAGTTTTAAAAGTAATCTTACCATCTACATGCAGTTCAAAAGCTACATTAGGATAAGATAGGGAAAACTTATGAATAATATTAGTAATATTAGCTTGTTCTGTATGTGGATTACGCAGATATTTCAGCCTTGCTGGTGTATTGTAGAATAAATTTTCTACACTTAGATCAGTCCCCTTAATAGGTGCGTAATATTCCTCAGAAACTACTTTTCCACCTTCAAGAACTAGCATCTTCCCTTGCGCTTCTCCTGCACAACTTTTTATCGTTACCTTACTCACAGATGAAATACTCGCTAGCGCCTCACCTCTAAAACCTAGCGTTTCTATGTGAAATAAATCATAGTCAGCACTTATTTTACTAGTCGCATGACGTAAAAATGCACGTGCCAAATCATCATTAGAAATACCACTTCCATTGTCAATAATTCTAATTTGTTGAATACCAAATTCCTTGATTATAACTTTAATATTTGTACTTCCTGCATCGATAGAGTTTTCTACAAGCTCTTTAACAACAGAAGAAGGTCTTTCAACTACTTCTCCCGCCGCTATTTTATTTGATAATTCTGCAGATAATATATTTATTTTTCCCATTTAATTTATTTCACATCCTCACTTATTTTTCTCTGTAATTCATAAAGAAGATTGAAAGCTTGCATTGGTGTTGTTTCTAAAAAGTTTACACCCTCTAATTGTTTTTTGATTTCATCAAATTTTTCATTATCACCATCGAAATCCAATTGTAATTTCGCATAATTTTTCTTTGATTTCTCTTCGGCTTTTAATTGTTTTCTAATAGTTTTCTCTAACTCTTCTTTAAGTTCTTTTTCTAATTCAGAACGAAGTTGTTGTCTTAAAGCTTCCTCGTCTATTTTTACAACTTCTTCTTTAACTACTCGACTGCTGTATTCTTGTTCAAGTTCTTGACGTATTTTTTCTCTTAGTTTTTCTTCAGATTCTTGTGATGAAGTTTCATTTAATAATACCTTATTATATCTAGCATTATCAACAAGGTCCTCACTACCCTTATTCCCACTTTCTAATTCTCTTAATATTTTATTAGCACCTACGATAACATCTTCTGGTAGATGAGCAAGTTGAGCTACATGAATACCATAACTCTTCTCGATAGGCCCTTCATTAATTTTGTATAAGAAAATTAATTTCCCATGATCTTCTTTTGCAGAAACATGGATATTCTTTATTCCCTGGGTAATATTTTCTAACTTTGTAAGCTCATGATAGTGAGTTGAGAATAATGTTTTACATTTAATTGTATTATTAATGTATTCTAATATCGATTGAGCTAAGGCGATACCATCATAAGTCGATGTTCCACGACCAATTTCATCAAAAATTAATAATGAATTTTTAGTAGATTCGACTAAAGCATTCTTCGCCTCAATCATCTCAACCATAAACGTTGATTTACCACCAGCAAGATCATCACTCGCACCTATTCTCGTAAATATTTTATCGAAAATCGGTAAATTCGCAGAAGTCGCTGGAACAAATGACCCGATTTGTGCAAGAATCACTATAAGAGCAAGCTGTCTCATATAAGTAGATTTACCAGACATATTCGGCCCTGTAATAAGCAAGATATTATTATCTTTGTCTACTTTGCAATCATTACTAATATAACTATCAGCACTCACATTTCTCTCAACAATCGGGTGACGACCATCAACAATATCAATAATATTATTATCATTAAATTCAGGTTTTACATAACCATATTCTTCCGCTACATCAGATAATGAAACGAACACATCAATATCACTTAAAGTATTCGCAACTCTCTGTAATCTTACTATATAATTATGAATCTTTGTCTTAACTTCTTGGAATAATTGTAATTCTAACTCTTCAATTTTTGTCTTAGAATTCACGATATGTTCTTCAACTTTTTTTAGTTCTTCAGATACGAATCTCTCACAGTTAGAAAGTGTTTGTTTCCTATGATAACCTAGTTCTGTTGGATCTATAGTCTTAAGCCCTACTTTAGATACTTCGATAAAGTAACCGAAAATCTTATTGTATCCAACTTTTAGATTTTTAACCCCAGTTCTCTCTTTTTCACGTTCTTCAATTTCTAGTAAAATTCTATTACCATTTTTACTAGCATTCTTATAACTATCTAACTCTTCATTAAAGCCTAATTTAATTACATTTCCTTCTTTAACAGTTTGACCAGCTTCTTCATGGATTGTCGCTTCAAGATAGTCGTATAAATCTGTTAATTCATCGATATTCTCTGCGATATCTTTTAATTTATTAGATTCAAATCCTAATAACAATTTCTTAATTTCTGGTATTTGAGCCAATGTTTTCTTTAGATTCAATAATTCCTTAGGACTTACAATATTATAAGAAACTTTTGTGGAAATTCTCTCAAGGTCATATACTTCTTTCAAACTAGTTTTCACATCAGCTTTTTCAAAATAATGTTTAGTAAAATCTTCTACGATTTCCTGACGTTTTTTAATTTCTTTAAGATCTAGTAATGGATTTTCTAACCATTTTTTAAGTTTTCTTGATCCCGCAGCTGTTGAAGTCTTATCCACAATACTAAGAAGAGAACCCTTCTTACCACCATTAGCCATGTTCTGAGTAACTTCTAAGTTTTTTAATGAGTAGTTTGTCATATAAACAAACTTATCTTTGAAATATACTTCAAAATCTTTAAGGCTTGAAATATCTTTATTTTGAGTTTTTTCAATATAGTCTAAAAGAACATCACATGCTACACGTAGATTGTTGTCAGTAAGATTACTCGTCTTTTCCTTAGTAATATCATTAGTTAATTCAACTTCAGTAATATAAGCACTAATATCCAACTCTTGATCTTTTATGCTAATTACTTCTTTAATATTATTTTTTAATACTTCGTCTTGTAGATCAGCCATAGTTTTTAGGACAGTACAACGGCTATCCCCTGTCATAATATCACAAAATGCGAAATAGATATTATTATCCTTCACATATGCACTACCAAGGTAATTATTCTCATCATAGTTTTTATAGTTCATATAAGTTCCTGGTGTGATTACTTGAACTACTTTACGCTCTACAATTTTCCCTTGACCAGGTTCTGAAACTTGTTCACAGATAGCTACTTTATATCCGTTATTTACTAAAGTATCAATGTACGTTGCTGAGGAATGAAATGGAACTCCACACATAGGAATTTTTTCAGCTCCTCCATCACGAGCAGTTAAGGTTATTTCTAATATTTTTGACGCTCTAGTCGCATCTTCAAAGAACATCTCATAAAAATCACCAAGACGGTAAAATAAAAACATGTCCTGATAATCTTTTTTTATCTTCAGATATTGTTCTATCATTGGAGTATATTTCATCTCAAAAGTTCCTTTCTCTTTATTTCTTCCATGTATTTATAACATATATAATTTTAGCATAAATCGTTATTTTTTAGTAGTGTGACATGTGGTAAAACATATAAAAAAGAGTTAGCTAGTAAATCACGGCTTACTAACGTAACTCTTTAAATATTTAACATTCATTTAGAAATCAAATTCGACTCCTGTTTTATTTAATTCATAGAATCTCTCAACATAATCTTTTCTGTTATTTATTTCTTTAGTGCTATTATATAAGTCTATAGAGGCATCGATTTGTCTAATACATTTATTGGCTAACTCTACACCTTCAACTTTATTTTGAGCAAGTTTTATCTGAGCAAGTAGTATGTATGTATGAACAGCAAATGTTGGTTTAATATGACTTAATGTAATATCTATTAAATCTAGTATTTCGATTACTTTTTTACATATTTCCTCTGCTTCATTACAATTTCCACTTCTTAGCAGAAATCCAATACTGCTATGTAAAATTCTAAATGAAATAATAGTTGATATAATATTTATCCCTTCAACATCTGGATTATAACTTAGACTGTCCGCTATAGTCCTTCTTACAAATTCTAACGGTATCTCTTTTGTACTACTAGTAGTAATTATCCCATTTAGAGCTGCTTTTTCATTCAAGCTTAGCATTTCAATCCCTTGGAAATACTTTAAAAGAATCTTGTTATTTTCTTTAAATTTTTCTGGAAGTATCCCTGAATATCCAGTAATCATAACAGCTATAAATAATCTCTCGGATAAGGTGATTTTCTCATCCTTTAATTTTCTAACTAGATGAGTCATCATTCCAGAATAGTTACCAACTCTAGCAAATTTTAGTACATCAATTGTCAATTCCTTATAATCAGACTCTAATCTAGGAAGTAATTCTGTTAAATATTCAATATAGCCTATCCCAAGACTTCCAAGCAGTTTTTCAAATACTACAAGCGAAACACTCGTCTCATCCGCTTCAAATCTTCTTAGTGTTTGTGCAGAAATCACTTCTCCAGCTGCATCCTTTAATTTGACTCCACGTTCAAGTCGTAATTCTTTAAACACCTTCCCATGAATTGATTTATTTGTCATAAATTTCCTCCACCCAATATTTTCTTTCAATCCTTTACCTATAATACTATTTTACAATAATTACAAAATTTACTATTAAAATATTACAAAATTGATAATTTCTCATCATTTTTATACTAGAATACATCGAAAACTTACAAATTTGATAAATTCGACTAATTAAACACCGACAATAATCCTACTACAGTCGAGATCTCTTTTTTCTTATAATCAACAAGGTCATTTTTGTCACTATGGATCTTGTTACATTTTAGTGTTGTTACCTTTGAAATACCATTTACAACACTTTGTATAGTTTCATCTTGATCTTCTATGAATTTACTCTCCTTTGTAAAGTTATCAGATAATTCCCCTAGTATGCTTAATCCAAATAGATACATACTTAAGCCACATTGTCTCTCATTTAATAAGTGTTGATTTCTATTTTTCATAAGCATCTCCATTTCTATAAGTTATCGTATGCTTATTTTATCACGGATTAAAGCACTTTTTTCATAATCAGAAAACATTGTCCGATTCGAAATAAATATAGCTGAAAATAAGGGCTAAATAAAAATAATCAGACAAATTTGTCCGATTAATATTATCTAAAAACGAACTTCATCATAAAACAAACAAAAAAAAGTATTTAAGAAAAATTAATCATCTTAAATACTCTCCTGATACATTATATCTATATCATATAACGTTTAAAATTCAAAATCAATACCTGTTTTATTAGCTTTACATAAAACCTTATAATCAATATCAGCCATCACTTTAACAGAAGGGTCATCTATAATTTCTACTTCCACATTCTTATATTTTAACATCTTATTCGCAAGTTCTACACCTTCTATTTTATTTTGATGCAAATATATCATTGCCAATAATCCAATAACTTTAAAATAAAAATGCTCATAATTAAATAACTGTGGATGTTTTTCTAAATAATTAAGCACTTCTTTGCATCGCTTTTCACCTATGCTATAGTAACCATTTCTTGATAAAAATTTTAACAAGGCTAATAATAACCCACAATACCCAAAAGATATAGATTTACTCAGATAATCTATGGTAGAAATATTATGTATACATTCTTCAATTATCCTATCAATATACTCAACAGTAAAGTCTTCTCGTGAAGATATATCTATTAATATAGCCAGCAAACCCAATTCATTGCATCCTAATTTATTCGTTGACTCTATTTTTTCTTTAATTATTCTTTTATTTTCATCAAAAAACTCACTATCATCTCTATGATTTAAAATAATCATGAATAATAATATATATATCCTTCTTACAAAATCAATTCCCTTCTTTTTCAGCTCTCTTTTACATTCATTTATTACCTTTGCTGTAAAACCTGATTGCAGATATTTATCCATTCTTCTTGAAAATTCAGTATTCTCATCTTCGATATAATTATTATAATATGCTAAATAATCTATAGGAAGTATACCACAATTTTCTAATAATTTTTCAAATGTAGCGATAGGTAGGCTTGTTTCATCTGCCTCGAAACGAGTTAATGTTCTTGTAGATATAACATCACCTGCAACGTCCTTTGACTTATATCCTCTTTCCTCCCTTAATTTTTTAAAAATACTTCCATGTTTATTTTTCTTCTCCATTTTTCTTCTCCATATTTAAAATACTTTTATTTTTTAATATCTCTTCGTATATTTTAACGGTTTATTCTAATTAATTATACACTAAAATTCAAAATCAATACCGGTTTTATTTACTTCACAAAATTTTTCATAACTAATATCTCTTTTCTGTTTATATAAGGGATTATTAATACTTTCTGCAAGTGTATTACGATATTTTAGTACTTTATTTGCAATCTCTATACCTTCTTCTTTATTTTGACTTAAATATACCATAGCTAATATTTCTGTAACATCAATATAATATTTTGATCTATCATATAAGGATGATAGTTTATTAAAATTAATAAGTGTTTCTTTACATTGCTTTTCCACTAATTCATAGTATCCATTTCTTGATAAAAATGATAACGAAGAGATTAATAACATACCGTATGCCCCATTAAATAAACTATTCGGATAATTTCCATCATAAATATTTTGGAAACAGTCCTCAATAACTCTATCAATATACTCACATGAATAATCCTCACTTGAGGCTGAGTTTATTAGATTTATGAGTCCGTGTATCTCACTCCATCCCAATTTACTCGTTGACTCTATCTTCTCCTTAATTATTCTTTTGTTTTCTTCAAATAATTCACTTCTACCATTCCATTCTATTAGTTGCATGAAATTTAAAATATCTAACCTTACAGCAAATTTAATATCACTCTTTTTTAATTCTTTCATACATTCATTTACTATCTCTACTGAAGAACCAGATTCTATATACCCCTGCATTCTTTTTGCAAACTCCGTAGTTTCTATTTCAGTATTCTTGACATAATATATTAAATAGTCAACTGAATCCAAATCACAATTTTTTAATAATTTTTCAAAAACTACTACTGAAACACTTGTTTCATCTGCCTCAAAACGTGTTAATGTTCTTGTAGAAATAACATCTCCTGCAACATCTTTTAGTTTATAACCTCTTTCCTCTCTTAGCTTTTTAAAAATTCTTCCATGCATATTTTTTTCGCTCATTCTTTTCTCCTAGTTAAACTAAATATTAATTAAACGCTAAACAATCAATATATTTATAAATATAGTATTTCACTCGTATAATATTTGGATTAGATCTCTAAGTTGATTATTATAATACCTTCGTAAAATCATAATATACTTATATTTTATCATAAAGTATTTTTAAAAGTAACTATCAATATCAAATTAGACATAAAACACCATTCGTAGCAGATTTTAAAGATTTTAATAGAAATCTAGAGTTACACCTATTTATACTACTTTTAAAAATCAAACTCAAACCCCGTTTTGTTTAGTTCATAAAAACTCTCAACATAATCTTTCCTATTATTTATTTCTTTTTTACTATTATATAAATCTATTGATGCATCTATTTGACGAATGCATTTATTTACCAATTCTACGACTTCAACTTGATTTTGGGTAAGTTTAATCTAGGCAAGTAATATATAAGTATGAACAGCAAATGTTGGTTTAATATGACTCAAGGTAATATCTATTGAATCTAAAATTTCTACCATTTTTCTACATGCCTCTTCCGCCTCATTACAATATCAATTTTTTAAAAACAACTAATAAAATACTCGTTTCATCAGCTTCGAAACATCTTAATCTTTGCGTAAAAATAATATCTCCTGCCACTTCTTTTAGTCTTAATTCTCACTCTAAACACAGCTTTTAAATATTTTCCCATATTCAGATTTGTTATTCATAGATATTCATCGACCTTAGGCTTTCTTCTTTTCTTGATCTTTATATTTTATTTTACATTAATTGCTAAACTAACTAATATAATATTACAAATTTGATGATTTTCATCATTTTTATATCATATTAAGGTGAAAAATTACAAATCTGTAACTACTTAATACTAAATCTACAAAGCAATAACCTCATTAACAAAAAATAGACTACAGAACAATTAATGCTCTATAGTCTATTAAAAATAATATTAAATATTATCTATTTTTTCTTCTTAAAGCTACAGCTCCAAATAATCCTACGATTGCCGCTAAGAATCCATATGAAGTTGTTTGTAATCCTGTGTTTGGTAAAGCTTTACCTTCTTTTCTGTTACTTACAGATTTAACAGCTGCTTCTCCACCTTCAGATTTCACTTCAGTTGAACCTTCTTTTACTTTTTGTCCTTGAGCAAATGGGTTCCAACTGTTATCTTTTTCAGATTTTGTCTCTTCTTTTTTATCACCTTTCGGTGTTTCACTTGGTTTTAATGTCTCTTCTATTCCTGGTTTTGGCGCTTCACCTGGTTTTAATATTTCCTCTTTTCCTGGTTTTGACGTTTCATCCGGTTTTGGTGTTTCATCAGGTTTTGGTGTCTCGCTTGGTTTTGGTGTCTCACTTGGTTTCGATGTTTCGGCTGGTTTTGGTGTCTCACTTGATTTAGGTGTTTCACCTGGTTTTGGTGTCTCACTTGGTTTTGGTGTTTCACCTGGTTTTGATGTTGGTGTAGATTCTATAATTGGGTTACTATCTTTTGGTTTAGTTGAATCACTTTCTGTTCTATAAACAAATTTCTCATTTTCACCAATAGTAAATTCTGAATTATCTAAGTTACCTTTTGTTAAATCTAATCCAAATAATTTTGTAATATGATAATGACCAGGAGCCATTCCTTTTAACCATGTATAAAATACATCATTTCCTTCACTATCCATTGAATACCAACCTGGAAGATTTAGTTCCTTATCATCCTTATCGTCTTTATCATTAGCAAAACTGATTACAAAGTCTTTAGAAATATAACCATAAATATTTTCGAATCCTAGCTTTCCATCACTTGTTTTTCCTACATATTTTTCAATTAACACATCAGAGTATTTTTTCACTCCTGGTTTATATTTTATAGTAGTTTTAATAGTACCATTTAATTCAACTTGAGATTTATCCGTATAAACTACATAATCTTTATCTCCTACTTCTGGTGACTTTTGTTTATTTTCTACGGTTGCTTTAGGTCCTACAACTCGTGTTATATCAGCATACTTATGTAAATCTTTAAAATCTAATTCTTCTACTGCAGCGTATGCAAAAGATTCCTTAATATTTCCATTACTATCCTTATATTTTTTAAGTATATTACTATTTTGAGTTGTATAATTATTTTTATCATCAGAATAATCTGGTACTAAACTTATTGCATTCAAAATAAACTTCTTATTTTCGTTTTCTCCTTTAACAAGTTCATTTGTATCTACTCGATATAAATCATCGGCAATTTTAGTAGCGTTTAACATATGTGCTCCTGGAGCATCCCATTGCGTAGGAATCTTTTCAGCGTCAACATAATGTACATAATCAACACTATTATGATCTTTAGTTTTTATTGTAAGATAGTTTTTATCTCTTGTGATACTTTCTATCCAATAATCAGCAAAACTATCAACCTTTTTTTTATCATATATTTTATTCCATTCTTTAACTAGACCGTTATTTTCTGTTGAATTTGTATTTTCACTTGGCTGTTCATTTGAAAGTGTACTTGGGTGTGGTGTATTTGGTGTATCCACTGCAAAAATATCTGTTTGAGGTATTACTACACCAGCTGCAGTTAAAAACGATGCAATTGCTGCACTTGTTAATAATTTTTTCTTCATCTATTGTTCTCCTTTTTAAAATAATAACTAAAATGTCAATATAATAAGACAATTATATTTTACTATAAATACTTATATAAATTATAAAACGTTACAAAATTGGATATTTCTATCATATTTATTGTATTTTTCTTTGCGAAAGTTACAAATCTGTAACCTTAAACTTATAAAAAAGATAAACCACAAACACATTGTCTGTAGTCTATCTATAGCTAAATTATTTATTTTTTCTTCTTAAAGCTACAGCCCCGAATAATCCTACGATTGCTGCTAAGAATCCATAAGAAGTTGTTTGTAATCCTGTGTTAGGTAATGCTTTCCCTTCTTTTCTGTTACTCACAGGTTTTGTAGCTACTTCTCCACCTTCAGATTTTACTTCAGTTGAATCTTCTTTTGCTTTTTGTCCTTGAGCAAATGGCTTCGAACTGTAGTCTTTTTCAGATTTTGTCGTTTCTTTTTTATCACCTTTCGGTGTTTCACTTGGTTTTAATGTTTCTTCTTTACCTGGTTTTGGCGTTTCATCTTTCTTTGGTTGTGGCTCCGGAGTCGGTTTTGGTGTTTCACTTGGTTTCTCTGGTTGTGGCTCCGGAGTTGGTTTTGGTGTCTCATCTGGTTTAGTAGTTGGAACTGTATCACTAACAGCTGGTCCCTCACGACGAACATCTTCATTTCCTACTTCAAACCAACCATCTTCATTATAAATATCTTCTAATTTATAATCGCTGTTACCCTCAAAGCCAAATACATTATAGATACCAGGATCTAAGCGATCTGTTTCTATATATACTATCCTGTTACCATTAATATCATATAAATGATTTCCAGATGCATTAACATGATCAAATTGTCCTTCCTTATGTAAAAGAAGATAATCGTTATCTTTTAATTTATCGTTTGCTATTTTTAAAGTATATTTTACTACTGTTCCTCTTTTTACCTTTTTATAATTTGCAAACACTCCAATTTTCTTTCCTTGTAATTGTGGCCTATTAATTGGTTCTTCCATTGCTTCTCCAACAGCTACCTTCGATTTATCCTGAAATGGTATTAAATCAAAACTATTTAAAATATGGGCCTTATTGGTAGAATCTGTAAAACTTAGCTCATATGGTTTATAAACTCCTTTTTGCAGATTACTAATACTATATTCTCCAACATATGTGTTATCATCTGTTTTATTAAAATGTAAATGATTATCAGTTTTACCATTTCTATCATTATATATTCGTAAAGCAACATCACCACTTAAAGGCTCTTTGCTTTTAATCGTATAAACAAGTTTCCCTTCAGGTGTCACTTCTCCTGTTAAAGAATCAATGAAACGTTCTGCTATTGTTGAAGTAGTTGCCGGTTTTGCCTCTTCTTTCGGTTTGTCTTCTTTCTTCATTGCATCCTTAAATGTAACTCCACTAGCTTTTGCTTCGGCAAAAAATTCTTTTTCTTCTTGTTTGTATTTCGCAAGTTCTGCTGGATTATCTATAGCATCCTCAGATCCATTAGGTCTTTTCTCTTGGTCCTGAATAGCAACAAGCGTATTGTCTGAGATTTCTCCTTCAAACTGTTCATCGAATCCTTTTTTAATTACAACTTCTTGATTATTATAATTTACTTCGTCTGAGATACGTAAAAATTCATCTGAATTTGGTTTTTTAACAGAAAAAGCCATTAGTTTACCTTTTGTTGCTGGATCAGAAGTTTTTACGAAGTATTTTCCATCTTGATATCTTACTTCTGGTTTATAAGTTTTAGCATCAGCATTACTATCTGTTAATACTGCTACAGTCCCTGCTAAAGCTATCCCTGATAGCACTTTAAGTGTTGTTTTTGTATTTTTCTTCATTAATAATTTCTCCTTCTATCTAATTTATCATAAATATTAATATAATAAGACAAGTATATTTTACTATAATTACTTAGAAAAATTATAAAATATTACAAAATTGTATATTTCTCTGTTTTAACAACCTTGAATTTAAGAAAAAGTTACAAATCTGTAACCTATTATTTGACCTCATAAAATCACTCAAACCACCTCATAAGTTGCGTATATTCTTTCAATATTGTATAATTACAACAAAGGAGTTGACTTATGTTAAATTTCATAAAAAATAAAACAAATTTATCAATATTAATTTTTTATTTTATATTTAGTTTTTCTAGTTTATTATTTATATTACTAGCTGAATATAATAACAATAAAACACCTACATTATTCCTTAAGCAATTTGTTTTCTATTTAATTGGTCTTGGAATAATATATTTACTTCAAAAAATACCAATAGATTATATAGAAAAATTCTCTATAGCATTCTATATATTCGCACTAGTTCTTTTGGTTGGGATATTCTTAGTACCTAATAATTATGCTCCTATCGTAAATGGTGCACGTAGCTGGTACAATCTTGGACTACTCACTTTACAACCTTCAGAATTTGGTAAAATAGCCACAGTAGCTATGATTAGTATGTTGATTAAAGAAAAGAGTTTCAAAGATAATACAGATACTGTAAAACTTTTAAAAATAGCATTAATAATTTCAATACCCTTCGTATTGGTCGCTAAAGAAAATGACTTAGGTAATGGCTTATTTTTCATCTTTTTATTCTTAGGTTTAGTATTTTTAGTCTGTAATAAAGGGAAGACATTATTCAGAATTTACTCTGTAGTTATAGCTGGTCTAGCAATTATTATTCTTGCTGCCTTATATTTCCCAAGACTTCTAAGTCTAGTTGGATTAAAATCTTATCAGCTTAATCGTATCCTTTCATGGTTAAATCCTGAAGCTTACAAGCTAGATTACTCTTACCAAATCACTCAAGTTCTTAGTGAGATTAAATTAGGTGGACTTACTGGTACATTTGCTAAAAATAAAAACTATATAGATGAACAATTTAATGATTTTATCTTTTCTATAGTTGCTAAAAACTTTGGATTTATCGGTGCGGCAATCTTCTTAACTATATTCTTTATATTCATACTAAGATTATTCAATATAATGAAAAAATGTGAACAAGGTAACTACAGCTATTACTTTATTTTATTAGCTATTTGTAGTTTTTGCTTCTCATTCTTCATCAATATTTTTTCAACACTTAGTATTATTCCTGTAATTGGTATAAGTATGCCATTTATAAGTTATGGTGGAAGTTCATTAATAGCCAACAGTATTCTCTTCGGAATAATCGTTAAAATAAACGCTACGATTCACGAAGAATATTTGGAAGATGAATATTACGAAAACTACGAAGAAGAATATGATGAAGATCAATATATTGATGATTCTCATCCTTTAGATCCTATATACGAGAATAACAACAATAACTATTATGAGGAAGAACCTCAACAATATCGAAGAAGCAAAAGAAAAAGATAAAAAATGAGGATAGAAATTTTTTCTATCCTCATTTTTCGTTTTATTTTCTTACATCTTCAATGAATTTATCATCAATAGTTTCTAATAATTTTCCTAAAATTGATTTAGCTGCGTAGTAATCACGGATATCGAATACTGCATTATGAGTATGAATATAACGTGCACAAATACCGATTACAGTTGTTGGAATACCATTTAATGCTTGGTGAATATTACCCGCATCTGTTCCTCCTGGTGAAGTGAAGTATTGGTATTTAATTCCATTTTCTTCAGCAAGTGCAACGATTTTTTCTCTCATGTTAGCACGAAGTACCATAGTTCTATCAACTAATCTTACTAAGAATCCTTCTCCTAAGCGTCCGTTACTAGTTTCTTTTCCATCCATATCGTTTGCCGGACTACAGTCTACAACGAAACATACATCAGGTTTAATCATATTTGCTGCCACAGTTGCTCCACGAAGACCTACTTCTTCTTGAACAGTAGCACAAACTACTAGGTTGAAGTCTAATTCTTTATCAGAAAATTCTTCTAAGATTTCTGTAATAATTACACATCCGTAACGGTTATCAACAGCTTTACTCATAAATCTGTTTTCAGTAAGTTGTTCGAATGTTGTTTTTGGTGTAACAAATGCACCTTCGCGAATTCCCATTTCTAAAGCTTCTTCTCTTGAAGCTGCACCTACATCTATAGTCATATCGCTAATTTTTACATTTTGCGCTACTCCTGCAGTGAAGTGTTTAGGAATTGAACCTATTACTCCAGTGAATTTTTTCCCTTCATATGAAGTTACTGTGTAAGTTTGAGCTAAAAGAACATCTTCCCTAAAACCACCAAGTGTTTCAAATTTAAGCATACCATTTGGTAATACTTTAGTTACGATAAATCCAACTTCATCCATATGAGCTGAAATCATAACTGTTTTAGCATTTTCTTTTTTAGACTTTTTAATAGCATAGATTCCACCAAGATTATCGAACTTAATCTCATCAGCATATTTAGATAAATTTTCTTCTAAATATTTTGAAATTTCACTTTCAAATCCTGATGTTCCGTCTAACATTGTTAATTCTCTGAATCTTTCTATTGATTTACTCATTTTCTTATACCTCTTTTATGTACTCTATTGTTTCACTTTCTTTATCATAACGTACTTCATATTCGATATTGTTATTGTCAAAATAGAACATTAAATATGAGTTTTCTTTTAAGTTTAGCGTATAGCTATCTATAACATCGTAACCTAATGCGATTAATTTATTTCTACACCTGTCTATGTGGTCATTATTTAATTCTTGTTCTTCTGTTTTTTGATAAACACGATATCCTACATAAACTGCAGCTAATGGCAATAATATTCTTTTTAATTTCATATTTTACCTCTTATCTGAATTCATCACATAACGAGTTAAATAATTCCTCACTAAGTTCTAGGTTTTGATGAGCAATAGGTTCATCTCGTTTATAATTACGTAAAGTGTCTTCGTAATGAGGTTTTTTCTCATTTTTGTAGATTACCCCTGTTACAAGGTCATTATGTTCTTCTAAGACTCTATACGCTTCTAATTTATTAGTATTATCATAACCTTCGATATCAGAAAGTTTTGTTAAGTGTTCTTTATACCATGCTGGTGTATTTTTATAGTTATATGTTTTACATGGGCTGAACACGTTAACTAGTGAGAATCCATCATGATTAACAGCTTCTTCGAAGATTTGCATCATTTCTTTCATATCACCTGTGAATGCTTGCGCTAAGAATGTAACTTCACAAGATAAGGCAATTTTCATAGCTGATAACGGTTTTTCCATTACACCTTCTAGAGTTGTTGTCGTTACTAAACCTTCATCAGATTTAGGCGACATTTGACCTTTTGTTAAGGCATAAAGTTGGTTATCCATTACTACGTATGTCATGTTTACGTTACGTTTCATAGCGTGAACAGCATGTCCAATTCCGATAGCATATCCATCACCATCTCCACCCATAGCGAAAACTGTTAGATCTTGGTTAGCTAGTTTTATCCCTTGAGCAATTGGTAGTGAACGTCCGTGTAATCCTTGAACTCCATATGCTTTTGTATATCCACTAATTTTCCCAGAACATCCAATCCCTGCTGAGATTACAACATTTTCAGGCTTAATCCCTAGATTTACAACAGCTCTATTTATACCCGCAAGTACCGAGAAGTCTCCACAACCGGCACACCAATCGGGCTTAACATCGTTTTTATAATCTTTTAATGTTACTTTCAAACTATTTCTCCTCCTCTAGTAATTGTTCAACAAGTTCGTGAGTATAATAAATGTCTCCATTATATTTCAGTAAACTACCAATTTTTTCTGAATTGTGATATTTACTTGCTATTACTGTACGTAACTGTTTATTGTGGTTGTGCTCGACAATATAGATTTTTCTATATTTATCAAATGCATCACGAATAGGTTGAGCAACTGGATAAATTTGACGAATGTGCATAGTATCAATCTTCATACCTTGTTCTTGTAATTGCTTAGCGGCTTTATTTAGAACTCCATATGTTGAATTTACACCTACTAATAGAATATCTTTTTCATCGTTATATTCGTTTAAGATAAATGGTTTTTCTACTAATGCAGATTCAATCTTATTAGAACGTTTTTCTTTTTGACGTACTGTGTTACGTTTAACCTCAGAAGGTAATCCTACAACAGAGTGTTCATAACTGTTCGCGTTGTGAATTCCACCTTTTTGACCTGGGATAGTTCTGTTTGAAACTAATACATCTGTCGCATAACGTTTGAAGTAAATAATATCTTCTTCTGTGATTTCTTCTTGTTTTAATAGATTTCCACGATCGATTTGAACCTTACTAAAATCAAAGTTAGGTACTGTAGATTTGTTCATACCTAATTGTAAGTCCATTAAGACAATAACGGGTGTTTGATATTTTTCTGCCATATTGAATGCATCAATCATAGTATAGAAACAATCTTCTACAGATGTTGGTGCTAATACAATACGAGAAGCATCTCCTGTTCCACCATAAACTGCGTGGAAAATATCTGATTGTTCAGTTTTTGTCGGAAGCCCTGAAGAAGGTCCACCCCTTTGAACGTCGACTATAACAACTGGTTGCTCTGCCATCGCTGCCATACCTAAGAACTCAGTCATTAATGAAATACCAGGTCCTGAAGTGGCTGTCATAGCACGAACACCTGCGAAGTTCGCTCCAATAGCTACACCTAACGCTGCAATCTCATCTTCTGTTTGGATATATGCACCATTTACTAGTGGAAGTTTATCGAATAAATATTCCATAATTTCCGTAGCCGGTGTAATTGGATATCCTGCATACATTCTACATCCTGCTGCTAGTGCACCAAGACCCGCTGCATGGTTACCAACTAACCACATATTTTTGTGAGTTGGATTTAATTTTTTTAGATAATACCTATCATTAATATTATTTTCAGCCATGAACTCATTCATGATTTCACGACCTTTATCGAAGGCTTGAATGTTAATATTTACGATTTCTTCACCTTTACTAGAGAATTTTGCTTCAATCATATCGTAGAATATTTTTGAATCAATATCTAATAATGCTGAGCAAATCCCAAGTGTGATAATGTTTTTAATAATTGGATTTGCAATCTCTTTTGCTATATCAGTAATTGGGAATACCGCAACTAATCCTTTAATTTCTTCTGAAATTTCTGGTTTAATTTTAGCATCCGCAATAATAATACTGTTTTCATCCAATTCTGGAATATAACTATCTAATGTAGCTTGGTCAAAGGCTATAAGAATATCTGTCTTATAGTCAATAACATTAATTCTTTCTTCTGAAATACAAATTTTACTATTACTGTGTCCACCTTTAATTCTACTTGCGAAGTCTCTTGTAGAATACATGTGATAACCTAGTGTATTTATTACTGTAGAGAAGATTTCGGCTGTACTTTCTAGCCCTTCACCTTGTTCTCCACCAATTTTCCATCCTAATTTATTAATCATATAATCTCCTTTAATCTCTTTCATTAGAAATTTAATCGTTGATTTCTCAATACTTTATTTTACCATATTTAAGAAAATTTTTCCATCCAATAATATTAATTATCAGTACAATAATTCTTATAAGATATTATTATTTCACAATTTATTTTGATAAAGACCTTTATTTCATTTTTTAAAAAATTTGTATAATATTTAGGGAGAATAATCCTTTAAAGAGAGCGACTCAAAAATTACAATCCCTTAGGAATTAATTTTATTAAGCCGCTCAACATATTTTTTATTAGATTATAAATTTTAGTCTTATCTGAATCACTTTACCTAACTATCAGTATTTAAACTTTATTCATAAGTCTTATCAAGTAACGTATGTTTTTATTTATATTTAGCTTTTAATACCTTTATCTGAAGTTAATTCTAGTTCATAGAATTGTTGTTCAAAAGTATTGTATTTTTTAAGATCTATATTTTTCACTCGTTTATTAACCCATACTATATCTGTACTCCAGCTTAAAGGTATCCATGGTGCAACCTCAGCAAAATCATTATCAAATTTATTAAATGCTTCTTTTATTTTATTATCATCAAATGAATCTTTTGAATCAATCGCTTCTAAATCTTTCGTTAGAGTTTCATCTATATATCTAGGTAAATTTAATTTAGAAGTTCCACCAGCTATATAGTTAGGGTTTGGATTATTAAAGAATCCCCATGCTCCTTGGAAAATATCAATAGAAGGATCATCTGCTTGTACTCTTGTTGACCAATCTTTCGGTGATAATAATTTACCATCTACCAATTTAACATCAAGACCTACTTCTTTCCATGATTTAATAAAATTATCTGCTAACGCTTGATCTAAATCACTACCAGTATTTCTTGCAGCATAATTAAATACTAATTTCTCACCATTTTTGTTTTCACGTAATCCATCTCCATCAGTATCTTTATATCCTGCTTCATCTAATAATTTTTTAGCTTTTTCTACATCTTTTTTGAATTTCTTACCATTAGGGTTAACCGCTAATTCTATTCTAGGTGGGAAGAATCCTGAACCAGTTGGTGTATATCTTAATCCTTTAAATAGTTTATCATTAATTTGATCCCAATCCACTGCGTATCCAAAAGCTTGTCTTAATTTAACATCGCCTAATTTTCCACTTGTATCAGTTAGAACTTTTCCTTCTTTTTTATCAAATTTACCTAATTTAAATCCTACATAAGACACATAAAGATCTGTTTGACCTAAAACATCTCCATTTTTAGAGTCTTTTATTCCTTCCCAAATATTTGGACTAAGTGAACGAATGTAGTCTACGTCTCCATTCTTAATAACTGATGCTGCTTGTGATGGTGACACAGCTTTAAATTCTATTTCTTTTACTTTTACTTTATCTTTATTAAAGAAATGTGGGTTTTGTTTGGCTAGAACACTTTCTCCATTAACCTGTTTGTCTAAGTAATATGGACCATATGATAATGGTTTTGTATTTAGATTAGCACCAGAAAACTTAGCAAAATCTTTAGACGCTTCTTCGACCTGTGCTTTATTTAAGAATGTGGTGATAAAGCCGTTACCCCAAAGTAATGATGGTCTAACGTCTGTGTATTTAATTACTACTGTTTTATCATCTTTTTTCTCTATACCTTTTATCGATGAAGCTTTACCTTCGTGATATTCTTTCATTCCTTCGATTACTTCATAATCAGAAGAATATCTGATGTTTTCTACATACTTAGGATTCCCCATTAAATTATATGTAGCAATTACGTCATCAGCAGTAACATCTTCACCATTGTTCCATTTCAGATCTTTCCTTAGAGTAATCGTTGCTTCTTTTTTCTCTTTATCTAAATGGAATTTCGCAGGAGCATCATTATCATCTTGTTTTAATCTGTAATCTTTATCCAATGCAAAAGTATAAAGCATTGTATCTCTCATAACATAATAATCCGTTGCTTGTAAGAAGAATATTGGATTAAACATTCCTGTAAGTGGATCTGCTGATAAGATTCCTACTTTTAAATGACTATCTGATACCGCATTTCCATCATTTTGAACCAAAGTTTTAAATTCAACCGATGGTTTTGTAATATCCCCTGTTTTCTTATTTTGATTAGTAGCACAACCTGCTAATAACAATGTTAAAGCTAAACTAGAACTAACAACTTTTGTTATTTTTTTATTATTTTTTTTCATAAAATTTACCTCACTTTTCCTACACAAAGAAAAAAGCCCTTGTAGAAGCTATTAACTTCCACAAGGACGTATCTATAGACGTGTTACCACCTTGATTTATAGTATTTTCACAAATACCATCTCAAAAAGTACTAAAATACCATTTTAATACTCCTAGCTGTATCGGGCTATCCCGTAGTAGTTTAACTATTCAACTACTAACACGAAAAGACCATCTTCATAGTATCATCTTTGATCTCATTTCACCCACCGAGACTCTCTAAGCAAATATCAACTACTACTCTTCTTTTCAAAGTGTAATTTTTTGTTGTGTTTTAAGTATATCAAGATAAGAAACCCTTGTCAATATTTTTTTTAGAAACGATATAGTAAAATTATTACAGAAAGTAAATTATAAAGAATAAATTACATTACACTATTAATTACAACACTACAGAAAAAATTAGTTTTTACTAATACTTTACTATATCAGCACTATGGGAATATTTATAATAAAACTCCAAAAAATTAAGAGTATAGAATTATCCATACTCTTAATTTATTTTATTAGCAAATTAACTTTATTATTTAGAAAGTTTACGTCTAACGGCAATTCCAACAAGCGCAATTAAACTTAACCCTAGCGCAGTTGTACTAGATGAATTCATACCTGTATTAGGTAATTTTCTCTCATTGTTAACAACATTAGCTTTTCCAGCAACTTTTTCACCTGATTTAACACTAGCTTTTTCTACTCCGTACACATGAGTTGTAATTCCATCTTTTTTAGATGTTGAAACAGTGCTATATCCTTTAAGAACTTTAGGTGTTTTTTCTCCTAGTTCTACTGGTGCAAGTTCATTTCCTGTTGCATCAATATGACGTGTTACAACTAATTCTTCTTTTACTAAAACTGGAGCATCTTGTCCATTTGATGTTTGAGGTTTTTCAGTATCAAATTTATAAGTTTTTGAATCTACAGAAATTGTACGTGAGTTTGGATTTACTACTGCATATTTAGTTAAATCAGCTTTTTCTAAATAATTTTTGAATGCTTCATCCATAGATGGTCCTTCTTCACGAGCCCCACCTAACATTGTATATCCGTCTCCACCTGCTGCTAAGAAGTCATTTGTAGTTAGGTAGTATGTTTTATTTAAATCTAATTTATCATATGCACCTGTATCGTGGTTCTTAACTTCTACACGTAATACACGTTTTCCTGATGGTAAGTTTGTATCGTAGTATACTTTAGCCCCTGATACATGTAGGAAACCACCACTTGGTTCTAATAATGGTTGTCCATTTTCATCTAAGACAGTTTTACCAGCTTTATCAACTTGTAAAATAGATCCTAGAGATTTTTCAAACATAGCTAATACGTCTTTACCTGTAACACTAATTTGAGAAATTGTATTACCGAATGGAAGAACAGCAATTACACTACCTCTTGTGATAGGTTTGTCTTTAGCGATAGTTTCACGTAAACCACCACCGTTTGTTACTGCGATGTCTGCTTTATTTTTAAATCCAGTTTGTCCGTATTCATATAGTGAGTCAGCTACTACATTTCCTAAGTTAGTTTCGCGTACACGAACATTTTCACGAGTACCACTTAACTCAACAGGACTATTTTTCACTACAACAACAGCATTTTCTGCATCGTATTTCGCTTTAATTTGATCAACTAATTTTTTCACCTCTGGATTAGGCGTTACATTAGTAGTTTCTGAAGCTTTAATTAGACTTGGAGTTCCTAATAAACTTTTTGGTTTTAACGTAACTTTACCAATGTTATTTAAATAACTTCCTGTTTGGTTATAAGTAACGTTGTCTCCATATGTTTTTGATTCTACTGTGTGAGAGTGACCATCGATTACTACTACACGTTTTCCTTTTAATAAAGGACTTTTAGATAGTTCGTCAGCAAGAGTAGAACCTCTCCATTCGTTAGGTGTTGTTGTATCCACTCCAAGGTGAGCTAGAACAACATATGTTTTATAGTCATCACCAGTAGCTTTTGCTTTTGCTTGGATTTCTTTAACTACATTTAGTACCTCTGGGATAGGATCTTTAAACGTTACACCTTGAACATTTTTAGGGTGTGTTTTTGTAGCAGTTTCTGGTGTTGTTACCCCAATAACAACAACCTCATCACCTTTAACACTTTTATCTTTATCAATGATTGTAGAAGCTTCAAATAAACGTGCGCCATTAACATAAGTATTTGAGCTTAAAAGAGGAAATTTTAAAATTTGTTTATACTTTTTAGCTTCATCTAAACCAAAGTCAAACTCATGGTTTCCTACGGCCATAGCATCGTAATTCATTTTGTTTAAAATTTCAGCACGCGCTTCCCCTTTTGTTGAGTTTGAGATAGGTAACCCTTGGAATGCATCCCCTGCATCTAGAACTACTGTTGTTTGATCTTTTTTAGCACGTTCATTTTCAATTACTGTTGCTAGTTTTGCATCCCCAACAACTGATGTGTTTTTATCACGACCTTTTTCCTCTACGATACGTCCGTGAACATCATTAGTGTGAATTAATACTAAATCTTTTTCAGTTGTTTTTGGCACTAATGCTGTAGATGGTTCTGTAGTATCAGTTGGTAATGATGATGGTTTTACATCTCCTGTTTTTGGAGCTACTGAAACCTCAGACGGCTCTGATGATGGTGCAGCTACTGGTGAAGTTGCTGGAGCTGGTGTTGACTCATCCGCGAATGCAGCTCCTCCTGAAGTTGCTATTGCTAAACCTACTATTGTAGCTGATGCTAGTGTGTAATTTTTTTTCTTCATAATAACTTTTTTTCTCACTTTCTTATTTGTAATTTAGTATTTACATAATATCACAATAATACGTGTTTTTCAACTAAAATTTAAATATTTTCTTATGATAACGATTTAAAAACGTACTATTTTAAAATTTTTGTTTATTAATATTATTTTGAAAATAAAAAAACCGAAATTAGATATAATCCAATCTCGATTCAATATTCTTATTTAAACATTCTTAAAAGTATTCTATCGCTTAATCTTGGGAATAATTGACTAATTTTAACAGCTAAAACTAGCTTAAATGGTAAATTAACTTCACGTTTTTTCTGTTCAATACCTTTTATTATCTTACTGACAACTAGTTTAGGCGTTAATGTTTTACCACCCATTGCTTTTTGATAACTCTTGTCTTCATCGGCAATATTAAAGAAATTTGTAGCTACTGGCCCAGGATTTACAGTCATAACATGAACATTGTCATTTTTTAGTTCTAAACGTAAAGAATTAAAATATCCAATTAGAGCAAATTTAGTTGCTGAATAGACAGAACTCTTTGGTGTTGCAATTTTTCCTGCTAGAGAAGCTATAGTTACAATAATTCCAGATTTTCTTTCTCTCATTCTTTTAGCAATTTCAGTAGTTAATTGAATAGTTCCGATGACATTAGTATCAAACATATTTACTACATCAGCATCGCAAAATTCGCTAAAGTCTTTCATAATACCATAGCCAGCACCATTTATTAGGATATCTACATCATCAACTGCCGAAAGAAGTTGATCTACTTGATCTTGAGAACCGATGTCCACACTATATACTCTAGTCTTAACATTTTCAAAACTTTCACATTTTTTAGCCACTTTTTCAAGCGCTTCTTTTCTGCGGGCTACCAATATCAATTCCACATTACCTTTTTGTGCATATTGGTGCGCCAATTCACGACCAAGACCACTTGAAGCTCCTGTTATAAGTATCTTTTGTTTACTATTTTCCATGCAATAATCCCTCTCTTATCCGTGTTTCGCTGCACAGCTACATTGCCCTTTTAGGCACTTACACGTAATTACCTCAGGTGCTGTTTTTCTTTTTTCTTTCAGCAACTCAATAATTTCATCAATATTACTTTTACTTAAATTATCAGTTTCAATTATGTTTTTAACAATAATATGAGTTCTTCTTTCACAAATTCTCTCTAAAAAATTTTGTGTTAATATATCTAAACATTCGTCTTCCACACATTTTGCTGAATATAAAAATTTATTCCCTTGTTTTCTAGTTTCTAAAAATCCTTTTTCCACTAACCTTGATAATAGGGTTTTAATAGTAGAAGGTGTCCAAGACTTTTCTTCACCTAGAGTATCAATTACAAATTTACTTGTAGTTTCTTTATTACTCCAAACTACTCGCATTACTTCCCATTCCGCTTCCGAAATATTAATTTCCATTTATTATCATCCTTTTTTTCAGTTACATCTGTAACTATAATACTATTTTAATCATATAATGTCAATTCATAAAAAACTTGATTCTAGCAAGACTAGAATCAAGTTTAAGATTTTTTCCTAATTGGATGTCTAATAACTGTTTTAAGCTTCTCTGGTAATGTTTTTCTCACATCAGATATATAAATTTCATGGTGAAATCTCATCTCATTAATGTCCAATTCATACCCTTCAGAAATTATATATTCATGCATCTTAGCGACAGTTTCTGGCTCTTTATCATAAGACCCGACATGCATACATTGAACACAGACTCCTTCATCATAGCTGAAAAATTCAACTTTCGAGAAATCTTCTTTTTTCTTTTCCGTTACTTGTTTAACAGCCCACTCAAATACTTCTTTTGTAACAAAATCTGGCATACGTATTAAGGAAATAAACTTAAAATTTTGTTTATTAGCGTAATCAACACCTTCAATCCCTTCTTGCCACCAGAATCCTTCTAACGGTGGAACGACAAAATCAAAGTAATCAGGGATTTTATAATCTCCTTTTTTACTCATCTTTATAGCATACGCTACAGGATACAATAGACTAATAGATTGCTTATACTCACTATTTTCATCATTAGGATCTCCACTTCCTCTAACAGCTATATAATTAGCTTTTTCGACATCAACAATACTAGGTTTAGTCTTAGGGGCATATAAATGCTTAAGAGTTTTTTTAAAATCAACTGCCATACTACTTCTCCAAAACAAAAATTATTCTATCTGATTCAGCATATTTTTTATTGTTTTTATCAAAATCACAGAAATAATCTTTAACTTTAAATCCAATATTTTTAACTTCAGCAAGAACACTTTCAATTTCATAGGTTCTTTGCGAATGAAACTGTTCTAGTTTTTTATATAAACCATTGTTTTCTTTTATAAAGAACGACAGTTCACTCTCCACTTCCAGAGGATTTTCTGTTTCATATGTAAACCACAGATAACTAATTTCCTCATCTTCATAACCGAAAACTTGTTTTTCTAACATATCCGTAACTTTTTTGGGAGTGTGGATATCAAATATAAATTTTCCACCTTCTCTTAAAGATGAGTACACTTCTTTTAATCCTTGTTTAAACTCCTCAAAATCTGACAGATAATTAAATACATCAAATGCACTTAATACAAAATCAAATTCTATATTTAGCGATGAAATTTCTAATAAATCCATCGCAAAATAATTACAACCAGGAACTTTTTCACTAGCTATCGCTAGCATTTGTTCACTATTATCTACTGCGAATACTTCACCATATTTTTTTAGAGTTGGTAGCATTGCACCACTACCACAACCTAAATCAAGAACTAGAAGATTTTCTCTATCTTCTAATTCTTGACTAATAATATTTTTATAAGCATCGTAGTCGACATCCATAAGTTTATCATAAACAATACTTAAATTTTCGTACATATTATACACCTTTTATAGGATATTTCTCAAATAGTGCATCTAATTCATAGTATTCTCTATCGTCACGAGTCATGATGTTTACTACAACATCACCTAAATCCATAAGAATCCATTTGGCTTCTCTTAGACCTTCTGTACTGTGAATTTCTCCACCATTTTCTAATACTTGTTCTCTTACTTCTTGAGCAATCGCTTCTACTTGTCTGTTTGTAGGTGCGTGACAAATTACAGAATAGTCATATAATACTCCTGCTTGAGTTAAATCATAAGCAACGATATCATAACCGTGTTTATCATCACATGCATCTACAACAACTTTTAATAAGTTTTCTACTTCCATTTTCATCCTCTTTCTTTATTTTATTTTTTTATAATATGGAACATTACCACATAAAGTACATCATCTTCTGGGTATCTTTTAGCTAGTTTATCTATTAATTCATCTAGAGTAACACCATAATATTTAGCATAACGTTCTGTTAAAGTATCTCTTGTTACAGGTTTAACTAAATCAACTTCTAATGTAGCAAACACTGTATCAGGATCTTCATAAGTCGTAGCTTCTAATAAATCACCTTTTTTGAAGTGAGCCTCACTCTTATTTCTAATCGTGATTGTTTTTTCATCAGTTAAGATTTTATCTTTATTTTTTTCTTTAAATCCGACACGATAGTTTTTAATATTATAATAGTTATAACAATCTAATAATGATGGATAAATTCTTTCATCATTATCGATTAAATAAACTAACGTATACTTAGCAGCAAGTCTTACCGCTTCATCTAAGTCATACTGAGATACTTCTGTAACCTCTGCTAAGTGTGGGTGTTTTCTTTGTGGATCAGTATAGTCTGCTATGAAGATTATTTTTTCTAATAATGTCATGTGCTTTCTACCGAATGTGTGGTTAGCAACCGCAAGTTTAACTTCTTCATCTGCTACACCAAATTCTTCTTCGATAAATGCACTTGCTACAGGTCCATGAAGAACCTCTACTGGATAGTCTAATAAATTAACATCTAAATTATGTAAGATTACGTATTTTTTCATCAATACTTCGTCCATTGGTTTACAAACATCATGTACTAACGCTACTAATGCTGCTCTTTCTTCGTTTGCCCCATGAATTTTTGCTAAATGTTTCGCTACTTCCACAACTCTTAGTGTGTGTTCATATCTTTTTTCTGGTAATATTTCTTTCACTCTATTTTGAATTTCTTGATATTCCATATAAACTCAACTCCTCTATATATGATCTACATTCATCCGTAATCATATACTTAATACTTTTCTTGTTTTTTAAATTTTTCCTAATTAAACTAGAACTTATCTCAATTATCGGTGATTTCATAATCTCGTAACTAATAGATTCATAAAAAGAATCCCCTTCTGCTACCTTATATAAATCCTCTTCATCGCGAGCAACAAAAATAAAAGTTACAAGTTTTACTAGTTCTCCTATATTATACCATTTTTTTAAATCTTTGGCTCTATCTGTTCCAATAATAAAATAGATTTTTTCATTTTTATACAATTCACTAAAATACTTAACGGTATTATAACTATAACTTACACCCTCATTTGATATTTCATAGTCACTTACTTCAAACTTTAAGTTACCTTTAGTACTTAGTTTCGTCATCTCAAACCTATTTTTATCACTAGCTTCAAGTTCTCTACCTTTTAGCGGTGTAATATACGAAGGAATAAAAATAACTTTGTCTAAATCATAAGTATCTAGTGCTGTTTCGGCAGTAATTAGATGACCTATATGAATCGGGTCAAAACTACCACCATAAAGCGCAATTGACATCTTATTTCACCAACTCTATTTTTCTATACTTTTCCTTAGAGCTTTGTTTGTATAATACAATAGTGTGTCCAATTACTTGAACTAATTCAGATGAAGTACGTTCAGATAAAATTTGTGCAACCTCATCTTTATCTTCTTCACAGTTTTGTAAAATACTTACTTTTAATAATTCACGTTTTTCTAACGCATCTCTAATTCCTTGAATCATATCACTATTTACACCTGATTTCCCTACTTGGAAAATTGGTGATAAATGATGAGCTAATGCTCTTAATTGTCTTTTTTGTTTACCTTTTAACATCTTATCCTCTTTTCTTTTACTATATTATCGATTCACGTACAAATACTTCGATTTCTTCTGGTACATGAATATCAATCTTACATCCACTATCGCTATTAACAGTAATCCATCCTAATCCAGAAATCACAATATCCATCTTTCTACTGTCAATAGTGAAACTTTTCTTAACTTGATTGTTGAAAATAGAAATATTATCTTGAAACGGTGGTTTTAATAATGTTCCTAAGTGCTTTTCAAATAATTGATCTGCATTACTCAATTTTGTACGATGGATTTCTACTAAATTAGATGCATATAATGTGAAACTTTGACGCTCACCTTCTACAAAATCCATTCGAGCCATACCACCAAAGAATAAACTTTGCTCAGCATTTAACTGGAATACGCGAGCCTTAATCTCTTTTTTAGGCATTACTAATTTTAAACTTTGTGCATCAAGATAATGAGCTATATCATAATCCAGTATAATTCCAGGCGTATCATAAATACTAGTAGCGCGGTCTAAAGGTATCTCTATCATTCCTAGTGTTGTACCAGGGAAGTGAGAAGTTGTAATAACATTCTTATCCCCGGTTGTAAGTTCAATAAGTTTGTTAATAAATGTAGATTTACCAACATTCGTTGCTCCTACTATATAAACATCTTTACCATTTCGTAATTCATCTATACGACTTGCTGCTTCTTCAACACCTTGATTTTTTATCGCACTAATTAAAAGAATATCTTTTACTTTAATTCCCTTAGCTTTCAGCATCTTAAATAGCCATTGTTTCACTTTATTTTGTTTAACTGATTTAGGTAATAAATCTAACTTGTTAGCTACAAGTACTATATCTTTATTATTTCCTACAATATCAACTACATCTTCAATCCAACTTCCAGAAAAATCAAAGATATCTACTACTTTTACAATTAATGCATCTTTTTTTGATAGTGTTTTGATAAGTTGATAGAAATCTTCAGCTCCAAGTTGCACATCAGATACTTCATTATAGTTTTTTAATCTAAAACATCTTTTACAGACAAGATTGCCATCGATACTTTTCTCTACTACACTCTTTGGTAAATAACCTTGTTTGTTCTGATCTTCACTTTGAATCTCAACACCACAACCTATACAATAAACTTTATTACTCAATATGGCCTCCATTTTCTTTCTTATGTTTTAATCTATACCCTACTTTTTTCATTTTAGGGAATTTTTTTCTTCGTGTTAAATTTTGGATTATTAACCCTTCAAAAAATCTATTAATTCTAGTTTTGAATGCATCAGTTTTAGATATAGGTTTTACTAGTACACTCATAACTCCGAAACTTTTTGCGCCTAGTACATCAGTTAAAACTTGATCTCCTAGGATAATTGCTTCTTCAGGTTTTCTATTTAATTTTTGTAAAGCTCTTTTAAATCCAATTGTCAAAGGTTTTTTTGCTCCAGCTACATATTGTAGATTTAATTTTTTACAGAACTCCTCAACGCGTTCTTCAGTATTATTAGACACAACAATAATATCAAAACCAGCTTTTTTCATCTTCTTTAGCCATTTGTTTAACTCTTTTGTATCTTTTTTACTATCCCATGATATTAAAGTATTATCTAAATCAGAAATAATAACTTTCTTGTTGTGCATATTCATATACTCAACATCTATAAACTCATACTTTTCTATAAAATCATCCGGTGAAAAATATCTTTTTAGTACCATTTTCCTTTATCAATAGCCTATAAAATAGTAGCTATTTTCTCTCCCATCTTGATTTCTCTATTCTCTAAATTTTCTTCAAGCAGTATATTATCTTTTTCAAATAATAATACCACAGTAGAACCAAACTCAAAGTATCCTAACTCTTCACCTTTTTTCACATAAATACTCTCATATGTAGGTATGATAGAATTCACATTTTGAGCACCTACAGGTATCATAGTGTAATTTATTTTCCCATTAAGCTTATACACTTGTCTGTAATTATAACTTAGTATATTATCTCCTAACTCTAGGCCAAGATAATTAACAGGATATGAATATTTACCTAAACTATAGGCATCCTTCACTTGGCAATTCATCGGGAAATGGATACGGTGATAATTCTTCGGACTTAGATATATTATCATATATGTACCATCTTTATATTTATCAGCTAGCTCACTATCCCCAACCAATGTTTGAACATTATACACTTGGTTTTTCACAATAAATGTACTATCTTCACTTATAGTTCCTACTTCTGAAATAACACCATCAGTAGGACTCACTAAAGAATCTTCTTCTTGATCGATTGGTCGAGCATCAGGTCGTAACTTTCTGATAAAGAACTCATTTAAATTTTTAAAATCATCAATTTCATCTAAAATTTCATCAGTATTAATATCATAAACCTTAGCGAAGGGTTGTATCATTAATCTACTTAAATTAGACTTTGTTAATTTTTTTAGAGCTTGTGAGCTCATATTACCATTTGTTAATTCAACACAAAGTTGAAACATTTTCTTTTTTAACATACCAGTCTCCTTATTGAATATCATGTTATATTTTACTATAAAAGTCGATTAAATACAAATATTGCAAAGAAATCAAGCCAAAATTCGAAACACTTTCCACTTTACATAATCAAAGTTTTATTTTTCAATAATTATTATATTATTTTAGTACAACCTTTAAGATAATTAATAGGTGTTGAACTTCATGGTAAGACGTTACTATTATAATTAATACAGTATTTGTATATCCAAGTGTAACAGAAAATTTTTATCATATATTATTGATTTTAGTAACATAAAATTGTATAATATAATTATAATAATAAAGCAAGGGAGTGAATGACATGACGTTAAATAATAAAGTAAAAGAAAATATTATTTTAACAACTGTCCAAAACGTTTGAACTAAGGGCTATTCTCTGACAAGTGTTCAGGATATCATTAAAAAAGCTAAAGCCCCTAAAGGAAGCGTATATTATTATTTTCCAAAAGGAAAAGATGAAATTTATCTAGAAGCATTAGATAAAATTAACAGTAATGTTAAAAAAGAATTTAAAACAATTTCTCCGAAATTAGGGACTTTAGAGGAGTATTTAACAAATGTTTTTGATCTTTTTATTTCAAAAGGTAAAGCATGTAAACGAAGTGGTTTCTCACTAACACTACTTGCTATGGAGACTGCCGAATTATCTCCTATTATTGCTGAAAAATGTAGTGATATATTAGAAAATTGGCGTTTACTTCTTGCTGATGGACTTTTCGATAGAAATTTACCAGAAGATGTTTGTAATCCTGTAAGTGAATGGTTATTCACTAGCATTCAAGGAGCATTAACTGCAAACAGAATACACAAGGATGAAGCATTCCTTTACAATATAAAATCTTCAATTAGATTTGTTTCTACCGCTTCTCCTGAGACACTAAGAGAAATATTCTCTAGATCGGATGAAGACGAAGTTGTCGCATAAATAATAACCTCTCCACTGATTTTATTAATTTCAGTAGAGAGGTTTTTTTATACTATATTGTATTTATCATTTGCATTGTTAGCGAATTAATTTTTTGACTAAAGAATTTTTTTATAGCAGGATCTATATCTAATCTATCCAAAGCTAATTCAAAATCTTCTAACCAATACTTTGCTTCTTTTATTGAAATAGGTAATTTCATATGTTTTTTTCTTAAATCTGGTGTAGCAAAAATCGAATGACCTGGTTCACCTAAAAATAATCTAAAAAATTTCTTTTGTTCAATTTTAATTTTTTCAAATCCTTCATTAAATAATAGATTAATTCGATCATCATTAGGGATAATATCATCGTACATATACATTACTAATTGATCAATCTTTTCTTCACCTATTTGCTCATACAGGTTCATAGCTACCTCCACAATTTGTTCATATTTTTTTCACTTTTTGTCCTTATTTATATTAAACTACATTAATAAAATTTTTGCAATTAAAATAGCTTAAACCACTAATTATTGTATTCAATAAACTTTTATTTATAAGTTAAACTAATTTATCGTATCTCATCCTCAAAAAACTCTACACCATTTTTTTCTAATTTTCTGATAGTACTCATCGTAATTCCTGTTTCTTCAAGGACTTCCCATCTTGTACTAAAATAAAATGAATATTTACATCTGTATTTTGAATCAGCAAGTATCTGTAATTCTTCTTCGTCAAGCCCATTAAATGCATCATCTTCTTTCATAAAAGCAATCGGATCTTTTTCATATTCAGCATTTAATTCAATAATGCTATTTTGATCTTCCACCATTGTATATAAAGAATTGAAAAAGTACTTATTGCTTAACATTCCTAAATAAAATTTAAAACAATAATCTAAATACCATATTTCCCATTCCTCGTCAGAAGTGCATATTTCTATCATTTTATCATCTACCATAACTCTATTTAAATAGTCTAATACACTATCATTTTCATACATTAATTCTGTAAAGAATCCTTCAGCTCTATTATAATCACACTGAACTAAATTAAAAAATAATCTTGAGATGAGAATGAATTCATCTAGCCTTAAATCGTTATTATTAGCGTCAATTAATAAGTCACAAAACTCCCTTAGTTCTCCAATATATAAATATGAAGCCAATTTATAAAACAACAATTCTGTATAAAATTCATCATCAAATGAAATATTCTCAAATTCATCATCAATAAGGTTAATTACATTTTTATACATTTCATTGTTAAAAAAATACTTTACAATATACTCACAAACCTCATAATGAAATAAATTTATTTCATTAATTCCTGTACTAAACTTTACATCATTATATTCTTTCACTTCATTTTTCAATTCACATAATAACTCTAATTTATAATATTCAGGAGCTATCATGTAATTTATTATCGCTATCTTCGCTTCTATATTATACTCGGAAAACTCTATAGCTTTATCTAATTTTGCAGGTATTCTCCTATCTCTACTCTTATCGTTAAATATATTCTGATCAATTGATTTCATATATTCTGAGTATATTATCATAGATTTTTTAAAATTTCTATTTTCACTGTCATTTTCAAATACTAACTCATCATATTGTGGAAATCCTATTTCTGAAAAGAAAAGATCTTTTTTATTTTCACTTAAGTTTTCTTTTTTCATAATCCTATCTCCAATTCTTTTATTTTCATTATTTAATTAAAAACGGGAATGACTCAAAAATCATGATTTCAGAAAAATCGATTTTGTCGAGTCACCCCCGTATAACTTATAGATATCAATAAAGTTTTAATAAAGTAAATCTAGATATCAATAAGCCACTATATATAAATTCTCATATAAACTTTTTTAAAATTTTTGGTTTTTGGGTCTTCCCATTTTCCCGATGTTATTTTTAACTATTCAGTGATGAACTCATTTTTAAATTAAAAAGCGTATAAATCATAAAATTAAACTATAAATGTTCCTATAATATACATTATATGGAAAGCGTATAGTCTAACCTTACTCATAGTATCACCTATAATAATTTTTTAAATGCTTCTACTTTGTCAGTTCTTTCCCAAGTGAATTCTACATCTTCACGTCCAAAGTGTCCGTAAGCTGCTGTTTTCTTGAAGATCGGTTTTCTTAAATCTAAAGTTTCGATGATTCCATTTGGTGTTAAACGGAATTCTTCTTTAATAGTTTTAACGATATCCCCTTCGTCAACTTTTGAAGTTCCGAATGTTTCAACAAAGATTGATACTGGGTGAGCTACTCCAATCGCATAAGCTAATTGTACTTCTGCTTTATCACAGATTCCACTAGCAACGATATTTTTAGCGATATATCTAGCCATATAAGCTCCAGATCTGTCTACTTTAGTTGCATCTTTACCACTGAATGCTCCACCACCGTGACGTGAGAATCCACCATATGTATCAACGATAATTTTACGTCCTGTAAGTCCGGCATCTCCTACTGGTCCACCGATAACGAATCTTCCTGTTGGGTTGATGAAGTATTTAGTATTTTCATCTAATAAATCTTTATCTAAACATGGCTCAATTACGTATTTTTTAATATCAGCGTGGATTTGTTCTTGACTTACATCTGCATCGTGTTGTGTAGAAACTACGATTGTATCAATTCTATTAACTTTGTGGTTTACATCGTATTCAATTGTTACTTGCACTTTTCCATCTGGACCTAAGTATGAAAGAGTTCCATTTTTTCTAACTTCTGCTAATTGTTTTGAAAGTTTTTGACTTAGGTAGATAGGCAGTGGCATATATGTTGGAGTTTCGTTAGTAGCGAATCCAAACATAAGACCTTGGTCCCCTGCACCTACTTCATTTTCTTCTTTTTGTTGTTTTGTTTCTAATGAATTATCAACTCCAAGTGCGATATCTGGAGATTGTTTATCTAATCCAACAAGTACTGAAATATGATCACCTGAATACCCTTTATTAGGATCGTTGTATCCAATTTCATTAATTGTATCACGCACGATTTGTTGGAAGTCAACGTTTGCTGTTGTTGAAACTTCTCCTACAAGTACTGCTAATCCTGTGTTTACACAAGTTTCACAAGCTACACGACCGTATGGATCTTGCTCTAAAATTGCATCTAAAATCGCATCTGACACTTGGTCAGCGATTTTATCTGGGTGTCCTTCTGTTACTGATTCTGATGTAAATAAATATGTTTTGCTCATTTTTTTCTCCTAAAATATTTTTTGTCTGATATTAATACAAATCTCCTCTAGATCCTTAATATCTTTTAAATTATATAAATAAAAGACCTTATCACATAGACAAGGTCTTTATTTATTACCTCATCGTTCAAAGTAAACTTTGCTAAGGAAAGCACCTTAATCAATTGATTAGGTTGCTGGAGTTCAACGGGCCTTATCCCTCACTCACTCTTGATAAGTATTTATATTTCTTTTATCAGCATATTAGATTTTAATATACTTTTTCTAATTTGTCAAACGATAAAATAAAAAAATTAATATTCAATATTGTATTTACTTCTTTCTTGAAGAATTTTTTCTTTTAAATTCTCCGCTTCTTCTACTGGAAGACAATCAATCGATAATTTGCTATATATCCCTGTTACTTGTATATTAGCTAATTTAAACTTATTCAAGATTGGTCCCGTATTTATAGTAACATCTTGAATAGTATTATATGGTAAAGTTTTCTTACTCTTGAAAAATACTCCTTCGACTCTAGACACCCCCATATCATCTATCTCGTAAGAGTAGTTTCTAAATACTAGTGGTGGAATCACTGTAGCTACTAAAACATATATTGCTAATATTGCCAATATTCCTAACCCTAGAAACTTATAATTTATTTCAGTTGTAAAATAATCATATACACTCTTACCAATTACCGGCGATAAGAGAACTAGGGCATATATTCCAAAGTGTATTCTCATATACTGTATTGAACTTATCGGTAAATTACGTGATTTTTTTTCAAATATTCTATTCATAACCTACCTCCGATATAATAAAATCTCTTTCTAATTTTTCTTTATATCCTTTATCATAATATTTCAACTTAATATCAGAGTTTACTCCAATAGAATTTATTGATAGATGAGAAAGGTCCCTTTTTTTCATAAAATAGTTCGTTCTACTATTTATAGTTCCTACTTTTTTCACCTTAATTAACTCCGTAATTATCGTTAATTGTTTCATAAATGTATTTTTAAAGTAATGTCTATCATAAGAAAGTTCATTGTATTTCAACATATAATTTTTCACTAAAATACTATACGAAACTAAGACAAGATAAAAAGCAATCGAACTTAGAACTTTATACTCAAGCTTCAAGTCAACATTAGCAAAATACAATATCGCAAATACTATTATCGGTAGAGGGCTACAATTAAATAAACTCCAACGATACATCGCCATTCTTGCCTTACGTTGTATTTTCTCACTTTCTAAACTATCATAGTACTCTAAATCAATACCCAGATTATTTTTCACAAAATTCTGTGCAAAATCTTTCTTCACCAATGGTAAGACATCTATCGTAGATTTTTGCTCACTTAAATCTTCTGATACATTATTTGTCAAAGTCTCAACAGATAATTTCGCTAGTCCAAAGAATCTATAACGTACCGGATATATTAATTTTACGCTTTGAATTCTATCAATATCAATAACTAATGATTTTTTCGTTAAGAGTCCATATTTACACAGTAAATTATGATCTTTTGTCGTAAGGATAAAGTCATAATATTTTATTATCGTAAAAATAATTGATGCTAATACTACTAAAATCATGAAAATTCCAATTATTATAAATAAGGCTGTTATATTTCCTGCAACTGATTCAGCATTTTTTTGAAGTAGTTCATCAAAATACGTTTCATTATCAAAGAAAATTTTAAACACATCACGAATCTTGTCATTTAGGGCAAGTATTAACCCTAATGCTGCAAAGAACCTAACTCGTAACAACCCATAAAATGCAAGATCCTTTACAGATAATCGTAGTATTTCTCTTTGAATCTCTTCTTCGGTATTCTCATGAGTTACAGAAGTATCTTCATCGCGTTTTAAATCTCTTAATATATCAATTAAATTTAGTGCTATTTCCTTCTTCAAAGGTTTTATCCTAATCTTACCTCCAACAAGATTTATATCCACCGAAAGCAGATTAAATGCTTGATACATTATATTGGAGCTCATATCTATTGACTGGATATTTTCAAGATTTATATTTTTTACTTCTTTATTTATTATTCCTTTTGTATAAATTAATGCCCCATCTCGGACTTCATAACTTTTAACAAAATAATCAAATATACCTATTACTATTAGTAGAAGAAACCCTGCTAAAACTAGTAAATAATATTTCCAGTTTTGTTCTTTTAATGCCAACACCATAAAGATACCAAACAATCTAAATCCTGTAATTACTGTATCCATAATAACCATAGGATGTACTCGACTCTTTTTAATATTATTCATCTTTATACCTCCTATAATTAAGATTGTTTTCTAGTATAATTAACAATAGGTTTTCTAACTGTTCTACATCTTTTTTAGAAACATAAAATCTTAATTTTTCTGAACCAGTGTTTATACTAATCTTGTAAATATTGAATTTTTTCGACAATATATTTTGTTTAATTGTGTAATCTAATATATTTCTAAGTGGTGCTATTTTCTCCAATTTAAAAAATGTGTACATTAATGTTGAAGCTAATTTAAAATGTTCATCTGTAATTTCAAAAAATGTATTGTACTCATATTTATCTCTTAACAACATTACAACACACTGATTTAAAAATGTTAGCCCTCCTAAAATTATACATAATGCAAGATAGGTATTTATACCGAACACTTCTTCAAAACCAGTGAACTTAAAAATCACAGAAGCCAGCACGACACATATTATACTTATTGCCCAAACATTAAAGAAGAAATAATCAACATATAATCTTCCTATATATTTTCTCATAAAATCCCTCCCTACTTTAAAAAATTAATAATATAACTTTTAAAATTAGAAACCGATAAGATTTAGATTTCTTTCTCTTTCAATCGTAGTTTCATCTCCATGACCTGGATAAACTATTTTAGCTCCATCAAGCTTAAATAATACATTACCTAATGAATTTTTTAGTGCATCATAATCTGATCCATATAAATCATAACGACCAAAACCGCTTCTAAATAGTGCATCTCCCACTACAATAAACTTACCAAAATCAAATGATACTCCACCTGGAGAATGCCCTGGTGTAGGTAAAACTGTAAAACTTAATCCTGCTATCTCATATTTTTTATTCTCTTCAAACTCGAATTCTGCTGGCTCAGTCATAGGCGGTCTTCTTAAACGGAATAATGTTGAACCATTAAAATCTGGATTTTGTAACCAATCACGTTCATGCCCTGAAATATATACCGGCACCCCGTAGTGTTTTCTACATTCATCTAATGACATAATATGATCAAAGTGAGCATGCGTTAATAATATCGCTTCGATTTTTACATTTAATTCATCTACAGCTTTTTGTATTCTGTCAAATCCTTCTCCTGGGTCTACAATAACTCCTCGTCCATCTTTATAAACTATATAGCAATTTTCATCTACCATATCCATTACTATTCTTCTAATTTCTGCTTTTGCCATTTTCTCAAAACCTTTCCATAATTATTGTTACCTCTATTTTATCTTATAATTCTTCTATTAACAAGTATTGATTAGTAGTTTTCTTACTTTACTTATACTATCCCCTCATCACTTGACCTTATTTAATATTTTTTTTATACTGGTATAGTATGGTTTTCATAAAAACTTAGTTTTCCCCTAACTTTTCCATAAAAAGTTAGGGGAAAATATCTAAGAAAAAAGGAGAAATAAAATGAAATTAAATTCATTCGCTAAGTTTTCATTACTTAGTATTTCTATATTATTAATGTCACACCTTGCTATCTCTCCAGTAATTCCGAACCTATATAAATTTTATCATGAGAGTAATCCAAATATAGGTCTGGCTTCTGTTGAGAGTTTAGCTACAATTCCAGCTATGATGATAACAATCTTTGTTCTTCTTAGCAATGGAGTAATTAAGTTTATTGGTAAAAAAAATACAGTTCTTCTTGGGCTACTACTAATATTTATCTTCGGTATTGTACCTGCCTTTACAACTAACTTTAAAGTTGTTTTAATTAGTAGACTTTTCCTTGGAGCTGGTATTGGTTTATTTAATTCTCTTTCTATTAGTATGATAAGCGACTTCTTTGATGAAGAACACCGTGGTACTATGATTGGACTAAGAACTGCATTCTTAAATATAGGTAAAGCGCTAACTACATTTATCTCTGGATATCTACTAATTTACGGTATTCAATATACATTTTTAGTTTATGCTCTAGCACTTCCTATATTCATAATTTTCCTATTATTCGTGCCTAATGCAGAAAATGTGAATAATAAAAAAGTTAGCATTAAATTCCACAAAGAAACTATCATTCTAACTCTTTTAACATTTTTAGTAGGAATTTCTTACATGGGAGCAACTATTAAAATCCCTACTCTACTAGCAGAAAAATATCACTACCAACCAGATGTAGCTAGAAATTTATTAACGGTTCTTGCTTTAAGTGGTATTCTTTCAGGATTTATCTTCGGTATCCTTGTCAAGAGATTTAAAAATCTAACTTTACCAATAATGTTAAGTTTCATGACAATCGGAAGTGTACTTTTTGCTTTAAAAAACAATATTGTTATTTTCTATATCGCAGCTATTTTTATAGGAATCAGCTTTGTTGGAACGATGTCATTTAACTTCTTCTATATTTCTAACAAGTTAGAAAATAAATTTATAAACTTTGCAACAAGTGTAATTTTAGTAGGTGGTAATATTGGTGTAATTCTAACTCCAGTAGTACTTACAAAAATACCTGAAGCTCTACACTTAGAAAAATATACTACACCATTTTTCATAACTACTACACTAATATTAATTTCTACATTAGTTAGTTATACAGTATTAAGAAATAAAAAATAATATAAATTAAAAAAGCACAACGTAGAATTTTTACGTTGTGCCTTTTATAATTAACTATTTAATAATTCTTTATTTTTTTCTAAGAATTCTTTTAATTCTTTATCTGGAACCTGTCTAGCTAATACTAATGTTCTTAATGATACATCATCTAAACGACAAGTAGCAAATACTGTCATATTATCCTCACCAGATATTTTCGTATTCTCTAACCAGTTTCTTGCCCCGTTTTTAAATAAACTTATAAATTCATCTTTCTTATCAGCGGTTGTTGGTATTTGATACAAATTAGTATCTTCATGAACTACTTTAACCCCTGTTACTTCATAATAGTATTTTCTTTCCGGAGTTTCCATAACTACAACTCTATGACTGTCAAAATAATCTTTTTTAGCAAACCAGTTCATATTGTTGAATACTCTTGTATCCAATGTTATTTTCTTCTCCTCGATTCCCGCACGAGCATGTCCAAATACCCATTTCACATCACTTTGATCTAAACCTGGTTTATTTTCAAAATCCATAAAAACAGCACCGATAAATGGAGCTGGTTTATTGTCGATTCCATACTCTAAATACTTAGAGTTGTTAGTTGTTTGTAAAATTGGTTCTTTAAGTGAATCCTTACCATCACCAGGAACATACATATAACCGATAACCTCATTATTTGTTGCTTTTAAGTCTTTAAACTTATTAGCTAAATAATCTTTCTCAGCTTGATCTACTACATATTCATCATTTTTCTTAGGCTCTTCTTTAGATTGTGTAGAGTCTACTTTTTGCTCAACTCGAACCTGTGGCTCATTTGAGTTATTATTCATATAAGAATAAATTCCAAATACTCCACCAGCTACAAATAAAAGCATTAAGACATACTTTACAATTTTACTTAGTAAAGATTTATTATTATTCATAAAAAATATTCCTTTCTAAAAATTTGTGTTTACATATCTAAACTTCAAGTTAGATTATATCATATTTCTTCTAAAATTTCTTCAATAACCCTCTCTTACACACTAAAATTTATAACGAATACCTGAGTTTTTCTTGATATACATAAAAAGAGATCGAACTTTTACATAGTTCGATCTCTTAACATTATGAAAATATACATTTTTAAACTTGTCTTATATTAACAAAATCAGTTGGTGGTACATTATCTTTTCCAAGATCTGGTTGTCCAGCTGTGATTAGGATATAATCTCCCTCTTTTGCTAAACCTGATTCTTTAGCAAATTTTGGTGCCAAACTTAGCATTTCTTCCATTGGTAATGTTCTTTCTTCAATAAATGTAGTAACACCTCTTGTTAATGCTAATTTTCTAGCTTTTTGTTTTGATGGAACTACTGCCAAGATCTGAACTTTTGGTCTATATCTTGCGATAAATTTTGCAGTACTACCTGATTTAGTATATGTAACAATGTTATTCACATCTAGTGAATCAAGTAAATATTTTGTTGACAGTGAAATTGCATGAGCAATATCCATCTTATGATTTTTATACTCATCGTCTTCATCTTCAAGGACTATATCTTGAGTTTCTATATAACTTATAATTTTATCAACTGTTTGTAAAGCCTCTTTTGGATAATTACCTGTAGCTGTTTCCTCTATTAACATTATTGCATCTACGCCATCAATAACCGCATTTGCCACATCAGAAACTTCAGCACGTGTTGGTCTAGGATTATAAATCATAGAATGTAACATTTGAGTTGTTAAAATTACCTCTACAGTTGCATCATTAGCTTTTCTAATAATTTCTTTTTGAATACTCGGCAGATTTTCATACGGAAGTTCCATACCAAGTTCATCCCTATTAATCATAATAGAATCCGCAAATTGAATTATTTCATCTATATTTTCATAAGCTTCTTTACAGTCAATTTTTACTATTAATCCAATATCCTTTTTCCCTTGAACTTGCAATATGTCTTTTACTTTTCGGATTTCATCTAGATTACTAACAAATGGACAAGCAACAAAATCAACATCATTTTGACAAGCAAAATGAACATTTTCTTCTTCTATTTTAATTAATTTATATTTACTCTCCGCATAAATATGATCTAAGTCATAAATTATTGCAGTATTTTTATCTAATTTGTCTCTTAATTCTTTTATTTTATTAATTCTATCAATGCACTCTTCTGTACTTCCATAATATGTATCAATTAATACAGCATCCGCACCTTTAGCAACAATCTCCTCTAATATTCCCTCTGTACTATTTCCCAAAGTTGCTATAATTTTTGCCTTTCTAGTCATATATAACTACCTCACCTTTTAAAACGTTTTCTTTTTTCTTAATTATAACACATTGAATTATTATTTTCTAGATACTTTTTATAGTTTACCACTCCACAATCTTCATTTACCATTTAATTTATTTTTAAGTCGTATAGAGGAGATTGTTTATATAGCACCATAGAAACCTATAATTTTCAATATTTATATGACTTTGGAAATATTTTTAATATTTATTTCTTAACTATAAAAAAGAGGTTATACTAACATTTGTATAACCTCTTTTCAGAATTTTTTTATTTAATAGAATTAATAATTCAATGCATTAAATGATTATTTCTTTTTTAGGAGCTACAATTCCAGATTCAAGATAGTCTAGGAATTCTCCAAATAGATTTTCCATTTCTGCATATGAGTTTAAAGTATTTAACTCTTTTTTAACTTTTGCTCCACCTTTAATACCCTTCATATAGTATGCAGCATGTTTTCTCATTTCATGTACGGCTACTCTTTCAGGTTTAATTTCCATAAGTCTTCTTAAGTGAAGTAGACAAACGTCAATTTTTTCTCTTGGACTTGGCTCTTCTGTTAATTCACCAGTTTCTAGATATTTAACAGTACGATATAACATCCAAGGATTTCCTAAAGCTGCTCGCCCTATCATTACCGCATCACAATTAGTATCATCTAGCATCTTTTTCGCAAGTTCTGGAGTAGTTACATCTCCATTACCAATTACTGGAATCTTCAGTTCTTTTTTCACATCACGAATAACATCCCAGTTAGCTTTACCACTGTACATTTGAACTTTTGTTCTACCGTGGATAGCAATAGCACTTGCACCTGCACGCTCTGCATTTCTAGCATTATCCATTATGTAAATATGCTCATCATCCCATCCCATACGCATTTTTACAGTTACAGGCTTAGAAACAGAATCTACTAGTCTTGCAATTACTTCATATACCTTATCTGGATCAAGAAGTAATTTACTACCAGCATCAACTTTAGTAATCTTTGGTACCGGACATCCCATATTTAAGTCAATAATATCAGCTTCTGTATTTTTATCAACATACTTCGCAGCTTCTACTAATGTTTCAATCTCCCCACCGAAGATTTGTAAACTTAGTGGACGTTCTCTTGGATCGATATATAGCATATTCATCGTTTTTTTATTGTTGAATAAAATAGCTTTATCACTTACCATCTCAGCACAAACTAATCCTGCACCGAATTCTTTCGCTGTTAAACGGAATGCAGCATTACATACACCTGCCATAGGCGCTAAAACAACTCTATTTGGAATTTCTACTTCTCTAATTTTAAACATTCTTTATCCTTTCTTTTTACAATTTTTCTTTATAAACACTTATTGGTCCTGTTATTTTTTCTAATGATTCTTTTATATTTTTCCCGGCAATATCTATACTACCGTACATTTCAACTAAAGGAGCTAAAACAAAGTTTCTATCATGAATATATTTATGTGGAACAATTAATCTCTCATCATTAAAAGTTAATTCATTAAATGTGATTATATCGATATCAATTGTCCTATTACCCCAGTGTTCCTTACGAACTCGACCCAATTCAAGTTCTATTTTTTGAATCGTATCTAGCAATTCATATGCTTCTAGTTTAGTTTTTACTTCTATACACATATTTAAAAAGTTTTGATCAGCTACCCCACCCCATGCAGGTGTTTCGTAGACACTACTTTTCAAAATAATCTTAAGATTATTTTCTTCAATTTTTGTTAAAGCATCTTTTAAATACTGTTCTCTTGGCTCTATATTAGTTCCTAACGCTAGTATAATCATTATAAGTTATAAAACTCCTCACGTGATACTTTTACTTCTACACCACATTTTTCAAAATGATATTTTATCGGTGCTCCTGGTTTATTGATTTTTAATTTAATATTTTCTATTTGAGAAAATTCAGTAAAAATATTTTTTAAAATTTCTCCAGATAATCTCTCAAGTAAATTAAATGTATTAGTCGTAGCAGTTTTCACAACAACTTCTGCAATATCTGCATAACTAATACTATCTGTCATTTCATCACTGAACATAGCTTTCTTATAATTAAGCTCACATTCTATATCAAAAATAAACTTCTGACCTAATTTATTCTCTTCTTCGAATAATCCATGATTAGCAAATACTTCAAGATTATCAATAAATAACACTGTTTTCATGATCAATACCTCTCAATCATTATTTTGCTTAACTATAAAATTTTATCATATTTCGACTTTTTTCTCTAATGATTATACTTACTTTATCTTATTTTTCATAAAAAAATAAAAATGACCCAAGAATAATGATTTATTTTAATCAAATTTCTTGAGTCATCTCTCTACAAATTATTCAATAATAATTAGTTACGTTTTTTTCTTCCTAGGAAGAATGCCATCATCGCACTGATTCCAGCAAATACTAATGAACTAGAAGTATCTAATCCTGTTTTTGGTAATACGCTTTTAGCTGGTGCAGCTACTTTTACATTTGATTTTGAAGCACCGCTGTTAGCTACACTTCCAGTTTCTGTTTCAACTACTCCTAAATTTTGAGATGTAGAGTTGTCTTTTTTATCCTCTTTGTTTGGAGTAATACCTGGTTCTGGTTTTACCTCTGGTGATACTGGAGCTGTTGGTTTACTGAAGTCAATTTGCACAACTACAGGATCATGGTCAGAAGCGCGTCCATGCTCTTCCATAAATGAAGCATTAATATGTACAGGAGAGAATACTACTTTATCCTTGATATTTTTAGAAATTAAAATATTGTCTAAACTTTGGTTACTTCCACGGTAGAAGTATGAATATCTGTCCCCTTGTTCATGTTCAGCCATTAAATTAACAAGTTCATTTCCTACGATTGTTTTTACACTATCTGAGAATTCAAAATCATTGAAGTCTCCAGTAAGAACAAATTTTAAGTTAGGATTTTGACGTAATCCTTCTTTAATGAAGGCATTAAGAATTTTAGCTTCTTCAATACGTTTTGCTTTTGTATTTTCTACTGATGGTTGGTTAGAACCATAGATTGCATCGTCTCCTAATTTTGATTTTAAGTGGTTTGCAATTACTACTATTCTCTCACCTTTAAATTCAAATTCAGCAGCTAATGATTTTCTTACTTTTTCAAAGTGAACACTTGTTGGATCAACTCTAGCTGGGTTTTTCTCAAGGTGTCCATTTACAAAACGTGCTGCTTCTTCACTTCCACCTTTTTCTTTACCAATTAGAGTTACTCTCTTAGGATTGTATAAGTAAGCTACCCTAATGTTAGCACCTGGTTTCCCACCATCTTTTCCATCAACTGGAGCTATTTCAGTATATTTATAATCTGGTCCACCAAGACTCTTAATTCTTTGAGCTAATTTCTCCCCACTCTTAACTCCATCAACAGTTCCATCATTAACTCCACCATTGTTATCTTGAACTTCGATTAGAGTAATAATGTCAGGACTATGAACTTCTTTGATGAATGAATTAGCAATCTTATCAACTTTTTCCTCTGGTGTTTCATCGTGACCATTATTGTTAGCTGAGAAGTTTTCAATGTTGTATGAAGCTATAGTTAATTTATCTTCTGAAGGATAAATTTTTGAAACTTCACGTGTTAATCCTCCATCTTGAATTGCTGGTACACTAGATGGATCAATTTTATATGTTTTATTTTTATAAGTAACTACCCCAGTAATATTTTCATTAAAGTAATCTTTTGCTTTTGCTACAAATTTATTCCCAACAGTTACTGGTAATACTTCTGTATTTTGGACACCAGGACGAAGATTCACCCCACCGATGTTATTAAGTTTTTGACCTTTGTAGTCTCCTGGTAATACATAAATATCACCTTTATATTGTGGACCAGTAACTTTTGGTTTAGTTACTTCAACAAGCATCCCCTCTAGACTTTCCCAATAGTCTAGTGCCTCAGTTTCTGGATTATATTTAGTTGGTGTATTGTCAACTATATCTTTAGGCATTTTTTCAGAAATGTTTAATGCTTTCGGTAATTCTGCTTTCCCTAGTTTTGTTATAGTTGCATTAATGATTTGAGTAACTGTTAGGCTACCTGCTGGTTTTTTAAAAGTTTGTCCTTGTTTTACAGAATATTCTTCCATATAACCTTCTTTAACAGTTCCTTGAACTTTTAATAAGTCACCTGATTCTACTTTATCTTTTGAAGCAACATATACTGCATCAGATGTTCTTGGATTGTTATCAGAAACTTTATCTTGAACATAGAAACCTTTGTCTCCATCAGTCTTAGTTACTACGACATTATTTATAACTACTTCTTTTCCTACTAATGGACTTTGATGACTTTCTCCTTGCACTTCACCTATGTTTTTTACTTCTTTAGGTGCTGTTACTTGAGCTGCTGATGCTGTTCCGGCTGGCGTAACATCATTTTTATCTGTTGTTGCTGGAGCAACTACTTCTGTCTTTACTTCAGCCGCAGAAACTTCATTTACTTCTGCAGATAGGTAAGTCGCACCTGCTCCTCCTAATACTGCACTTGCTAATAATATTGATAATTTGTATTTTTTCACAATATGAACTCCTTGTATATAAGTTTATACTAATTATTTTACTATTAATCTTATTAATAAGCAATATCAATTATTCACCTTTACAAAAAAAGAGGCTAACCCAAAATTCCTAAATTTTAACAAGGTTTATATGAAAACTCATAGACGCAGTGGTTTATTGATATCCAAATTCGCTTTATAAAAGCTTTTTAGATATCTAATAAACTGTGCGGGGGTGACTCTAAAAAATCGCGATTTCTGAGAAATCGCGATTTTTGAGTCACTCCCTGAAGATTTTTAGAATCAATAATTAAACTATTTAATTCTACTTTTTTTCAGTTTTGCAAACATAAATGATATAATAACTAAACCTACCATTGATATAAAGACTAACCAAGTATTTTCTATTCCGACCTTATCAGTTAAAACTCCATTTACAGATAGTAATATTGCTACAATGATAGATTCAAAAGTATAGAATATAGAAACTGTTGTCGTTCTATTTTCATCACTCTTTACCAAATATTTATGCATAAATACATTAACCTGTATGCTCATTAAAGTGAAAAATACAATAAATAGCATGAATAGTATAAACTTAGCATATACATTTTGAATAAAAATAAACATTAATAGCATTCCAAGATTTACAATTACAAAGAAATATAAAATGCGTAACTTTGATAATTTATTTGATAATTTTTCGTATATGACACTTCCGAACATCCCACTAACTGATATACCAATCCAAACATAACCGATAATATCAGCGTCTAATTTTTCAAATACAGCTTGCCACTGATTTGATGGTCCAAGATCTAAAATAGAAGGAATAACAAACAGTATCATAAGAAATACACTACTTTTTACATACAGTGTTTCTTTTAACGAATTTTTCACCGTAACTATTGAACCTTTTAAATTCTCAATAGATATTTTTTGTGTCTGTTCTAATTTTTTCATAAATAAATATGTAAATAAAAACGAAATAATAAAAATTGACATACTCAATATTATCGACAAACTTTTATAATATACATACACGTACTTTGCACTTATAAATCCTATTACCGCTGAGAAAAATAGTGAATATAGTGAACTTCTAGAAAGAACTTTATCTATATCTATTTCTTCATTATTTTTATTGTTTACATTGACCAACCAACTTGTTAAAGTTCCAGATTGAAATGATTCTGCAATGGCAGATAATATTGCAGATATGTATAACAATATTAAACTATTGCTAAGCAACAATATTAATCCAACAACCCTAAAAATCACACTTAGAAGAATACTATTTTTTGCTCCGATATTATCGGTGATTGCTCCACATGGAAGCTCAGTCATAAATGAAACCAACCAAAAAATCGATAAATATAGCCCAACTTCAGTAAAAGAGAAATCTTTTGACAACAGATAAATATACAAAATCGGATTAAAGAATGATAGTGCTGTTGTAGATAAAATACTATACAAATAATAAAATTTGGTATTATTCATCTTTTTCCCCTACTATCTTATACATTTTCCCATAATTATCTCTTTCTAAGAACTTATAATCAACAAGATATCTTCTAATTAGTGAATAATCCGGATAAATCTCCTTAATTGCTTCATTTAATTCTTTCTCGGTAAACTCTAATGATTTTTCCTTTAACATCTCTAAAACTAACTGAAGAACAGGGATCTTATTCTTTTCTTTTTTGGGAATTGTCATCAATTTATCATCTTTAAAATATTTTGCTTTGATTTCTTCCATAAAGCCTCTTCCTTTCTATTAATAAATTTTATTTTTTTTATACATTATTATACGAAAAAAAAATAAAGAATACAACAAAAAAATAAACCTCTAACACAGTTTAACCTATGTTAGAGATTTATGCAATCTAAATTAGTATTTAATTTTATTGACCTAAGACAAATACGTCTTCTGACTCTTTTTCTTCTTTTTTCGTTCCTTTGCTTAAAAAAGAAACTTTATTAGCAATTACAGACATTTGATAGTGTTTTACTCCATTTTTGTCAGTATATACATTGTTATTCAAACTTCCTACTATATTAAGTAAACTTCCCTTTTCGCAATATTTAGCGGTATTTTCTGCAGTTTTACCAAAAGTAGTAAACTCGAAAAATTCTGTATCATAATTTCCATCCTTATTTTTAAAATCAGATTGAACAGCTAATGTTGCTTTAATATAGTTTACTTTCTTATCACTTTCTTTTAGTTCAGGCTTTTTAACTAGTCTTCCTATTAATATTACTTGATTTAACATAATATATCCTCCCTTAAAATAATAATTTAGATCGCTATAAAAACAATTGGAAGACTATAATTTTATACAATTCTATGTGCCAAATATCTAATGATAATTTTAGGAATTATTTATGAATTAAAGTTACAAATACTTCTCCATCTTGTAAAAATTCAACATTAATATAATTATCTCCATCAAAATGAAGAACTTTCCCTGGTTCAACAATATGTACTTCATCATCATTTAAGTACACCTTAACCTCTCCTTTAACACAAGTAAATACTACCAAGGCTTCTGGATGGTTATGTTTCGCTATTAGTTCGCCTTGTTTCCCTACTTTTTTTACTAATTTAAATCTGTCATGTTTTTTTAATAATCCCGCTTCTTCAAAAATTATTCCTACACTCATACTAATTCTCCTTATTTTAATTTTCTCCATACAAATAACATTTTAAAAACGTTTTCTTATCTTTATTATAAAACTTTTCACTATATAAAACAAATAAAATCCGTTTGAAATTTTAATTAATTAAAAGGGCGCGACTCAAAAATCGTGATTTCAGAGAAATCATTTTTTTAAGTCACTCCCTACAAACTTTATCAAATATCAAAAGCTAGTTTAAAGCAAATTAATATACCAATAAATTATTGTATCTGTAAATTCTTATATTACCTTCTTAAAAAAGTCTTAAGACTTTAAGTTCAATAATTCTAAAAATCATTATAAGTATATGTCCCTCTATCTTTATAGTCTACTGCAAATCGGACCATTTCTTTTCCTAATAAACTAGCCTCTATTGGACTATATTTTTTAGTCTTCCCTTTTAATACAAATTGAAAAATCGGCGCTACCTTCATAAATATTTCTTCTAAAAACCTCTTATCTTCGCGTTTACTAATAAGAAGTGATGGCTGAAAAATTCTAAGCGTTCCAAGATTCATCTCTTTTAGTTTATCCTCTAGTTCACCTTTTAATGAATTATAGAAGTTTTTCGACTTGCTATTAGCACCTATTGCTGAAACAATATTAAAGCTTCTTACCTTCCCTTCACAAAGCTTAGCGAAATTCACAGTATAGTCAACGTCAATCTTTCTTTGATTTTCTTTTGAACCTGCTATTTTTATTGTTGTTCCAAGACTAGCAAAAACATCTGCATTTTCTAATATACTCGTATCAAAATTAATATTTTCAAAATCTATTATTATTTTTGTTAATCTTTCTTCATTGGGTAAGCTTGTTATAGAATTTCTTCCAAGAACATAAACTCTTTCATAATATTCACTGCCTAATATTTCTTTTAAAATTTCTCTACCTACTGCTCCAGTTGCCCCAATAATTACTGCTGTATTTTTCATGCTAATATCCCCTCTCTATAAAATTAATGAAATTAAAGCTAAGATTGGTAATCCACCTTGCTTTAGAATAATTTTTTTATCACTAGTTAAACCACCGTAAATAGCTACTAATATAATATAAATTAGTAACATTCCTACAATTTCTTTAGGATTTTTTGATAAGAATGTTCCGTACAGTAAGCCAACCCCGATTAATCCATTATATACACCTTGATTTTTAAATAAAACATTTAAATTAGGTCTCTGTAACTCTTCTTTTTCAATATTAAATACTCTACTTGTACTATCAGAATCTGTAGCAAATGTTTCTAAATACATAATATAGAAAAATAGTAATGCTACTAAAACTGTTAGAATTATTGTTATTATACTCATCTTTATACCTCTTTTTAAATTAAATTATTATTGAATTTATTAAGTAATTTTACCAACTGTTCAAAATCATCATTGGTAAATTCTGGACCAATAAATTGTCTAATATCAGTTTCTTTAACGCACTGATCCACTTTATTTTTGGAATATTGTGTAAGTTCTACAAATACTTCTCTATTATTTTGCTCATTACGACGCTTTGTAATATATTCTCCTTCTTCTAGTATTTTTAAATGTCTTGTTATGGCTGCTGCATCTATTTCTAAGCTTTGTGCTAGTTGCTTAGGGGTTGCAACCTCAACTTCATATAAATATTTTATAATTTGAAATCTTGTTAAACTTATTTCTAATCTTTTTTCGAAAATATTCGCGACTTTTATTTCTAAAATTTTCAAATCGTGTAATAATTTTACATAGTCTTTAACATCCATATTTTTCTCCTCTATTAATTGATAAGTCAATTATTTGAAAACTATTATACTTTATAATAATTGACTTGTCAATTGTTATATTTTGTAGGATTTATTCTTACAAAAAGTGTAAGGTATTTTCTAAAAGAAAAAAACTTTTTCTATTAGCATTTACAAACGTTTTCTAGTCTTATATAATTATTTTATAAGTTAAATAGTTTAAATAAATATGCGATTTAAAAAATATTAAATTGCTATAAAAACTTATTAAATAAAAGGGTTTATAATAAAATAAACTATATTAATTTAATATTATATATAATTGAAGTTAAGGAGGAATTCTAAATGTTTTCATTTTTAAAAGCTTCAGCACCTAAACCGAGAATCGACAGTGCTCGTACAGATGCTGAATATAAAAGACTTCGATGGCAAGTATTCTCAGGGGTATTCATTGGATACGCAGCGTACTATCTAATCAGAAAAAACTTCTCACTTGCTATCCCTTATTTAATCGACCAATACGGTTACTCTAAAGCTGACTTAGGGAAAGTTTCACTTGCTCTATCATTAGCTTATGGTTTCAGTAAATTCATCATGGGTAACGTATCAGACAGAAGTAATCCTAAGTACTTTATTACTATTGGTTTAGTTGCTTCTGCTGCAGTCAGCTTAATTTTTGGTCTTGTTCCTGCAGTGCTATCTTCATTAACATTAATGATTTTCTTATCAGCACTTAACGGATGGTTCCAAGGTATGGGTTACCCACCTGGTGCTAAAACAATGACTAACTGGTTCTCAGCTTCTGAGCGTGGTGCTTGGTGGAGTTGGTGGAACGTTTCTCACAACCTTGGTGGTGGATTAATCGGACCTCTTGCACTTGTAGGACTTTCTGTTTTCGGTGCTTGGCAATCATTATTCTACTTACCAGCGACTATTGCTATTATCTTAGCAATTATCATGTTCTACCTAATGAAAGATACTCCAGAATCTGAAGGTTTACCACCTGTAGATGAATGGAAAGGTGAAAAAATTGTAGAAAAAGTTGAATCTGCTCACACATTATCAGCAAAAGATATCTTCTTTAAATACATTATTAACAACAAATTCCTATGGGCAATCGCGGTTGCTAACGTATTCGTATACTTCGTTCGTTACGGAATTATCGACTGGGCTCCAACATACTTAAAAGAAGTAAAACACTTCTCTGTTGACAAACAAAGCTGGGCTTACTTCTTATATGAATATGCTGGTATCTTCGGTATGTTATCTAGTGGTTACTTAAGTGATAAAGTGTTCAAAGGACACCGTGCTCCTCCAATGTTATTATTCTTAACTGGAGTACTTGTTGCAGTATTCATTTACTGGAAAAACCCTCCGGGTAACCCACTTATCGATAATATCTGTCTAGTAGCTATCGGATTCTTAATCTACGGACCAGTTATGATGATCGGTCTTCAAGCAGCGGACTTAGTTCCACGTGTTGCTACAGGTACAGCTACTGGTCTTACTGGACTATTCGGTTACCTACTTGGATCAGCAAGTGCTGGTTATGTAATGGGTAAACTTGTTGACGTGTTCGGATGGAACGGAGGTTTCTACGCATTAATCATTTCTTGTGTATTAGCATTCGTATTCATCGCATTAACATTATTCAAGAAAACATCTAAACAATTAGAAAACTAATGAAAAAACACATCTCTATCAACTAAGATCATTGATCCTCCTTAAATTGATAGAGGTGTTTTTTTATAAAGAAAATACGGCTGATTCCTATAATCACCCGTATTTTTCTTTATGTTTATTACTATAATATTAAGTTCGACTTTAGATATTCTACTAGTTCACTTCTTTTCTTCGTATTAGTTTTTTCCATGAGGCGTTTTTTATACGTATCTACAGTTTTAACACTTAAGAACAGCTTTTCTCCAATATCAGTTAATGTATAACCCTCAACAATATATCGTCCTACTTCTTTTTCTCTCTCGCTAAGTTCTATTTCCTTGTCTTCTTTAAATAATTCATAGAAAATCGTAGCGTATTTTTCATTTAGGTATATATCATTTTTAAACATAACTTTATCTATAGCACGGAGTATTTCTTCATGGGCAGTACTCTTCGTTACATAACCCGAAGCACCTAATTTAAATGCTTTTTTCATATAGGATTTATCTTCATGCATACTTAAAATAATTACTTTTGTATTTATGTTCTTCTCTTTTATTACTTCAAGTATATCATAACCAGTTCCATCAGGTAATGATATGTCACATATAAATAAGTCATAAGAATCATTAGTTATCTTTTCTAAAAACTCTTTTTTACTTGAACAATCATCTATAACACTAAATTCTTCGTTATCTTCTAAAAGAACTTTGATACCTATTTTTATCAATTTATGATCATCAATTAATAATATTTTCATCAATTTTCTCCTCTTTTAACATTTCTGTTTTAAATTTACACATCAGTATAGTAGAGTACTTATTATTTTTAAATAGTTTAAATTCACCAGAAAAATCAAAAATTCTCTCTTGTATACCATAAATTCCTAATCGTCCTTGCTTTTTCGCTAGTTCAACTCGTTCTTTAGTTAACCCTATTCCGTTATCCGCAATAGTTAAAATTATATAATCTGTATTTTCATATAATTTAATTTGGACTTCTGTAGCTCCTGAATGGCGTTTTATATTCGATAATGATTCTTGAATAATACGATAAAGAGTAATATCAAAATTATTATTTTTTCCACCCTCATAGTTGGTATAAAACTCAACATCTATACCATACAGATTCTTGTAATCTTCAATATATTTACTAATTACTTCTCCTAAGCTAAGTTCAGTACTAGGTGGTCTCAAATTAACAGCTATATTTCGAATATTACTTAAGCTATTTTCTATTTCAGACTGAATTAATAATAAGCGATCTTTTTTCTTTTGGTCACTTTCTTTATCTACTAAATTACTTATTAAAAACAGAAGGCTTGCTAAAGATTGACTAACTTCATCATGAAGTTCTCTCGACAGCATCTTTTTCTCTTCCTCTTGAATTCTAAATATTTTATTTAATAGATAGTTATTTAATTTTTTATTCTTTTTATTATTCTCGACCATTTCATTTATAGAACTGACAAGAACATGGAAATCACGACTGTAATTCTCTTTTTCTATCTTTGTTCTATAATCGCCTTCTCGAATTATCTCATCGGTTACCGAAGTTAAATCTTGCACCGGACGTTCTATTAATTTTGAAACGTAGTATGCAATAACCAATAACATAACAAACACTGACATATTTAAAATAAGAATTCTTAAAAACTGACTATATGTCTTCATATAAATATTTTTCGTGTAAAATCCAACTCTAATATAACCAATATTAACATCATCTATGGGAGATACATACTCTAATATTTCCCCTCTTGAACTGTCATATTTCTTAAAATTGTTTAACTGTTCATCACTAAATGTTGCAATTTTCTGAGGAATCTCTTTCAATGTTTTTCCTAAGATATTTTTTTCATTATCAAATACAATAATGTATGCAACCTCATTATTCAATGCTGCACTATGAATTTTTTGATGAATTTCATAAGTATTTTCTGTTTTTATATTTTCAGAAATATTTCCTGAAAGTTGATAGTAAGTCTGAGTTATTCTATCTTTTAAAGCACTCTCGAGTATATCTTTATTACTAACATAAGTAAAAGCCAAAATAACACTTAAATATATAGTATAAATTACTATAAAGAATATAATTATCTTATTTTTTATCTTTAATTTTGCCATATATTAATCCTCACTTATTAAATTAGGATAATCACTAGCTTTTGTTTCTTCATATTTTTCAATTTGAAGCTGTGATAACGTGCTTTTTATTGCACTATCCTTATCAATAGATAGCAAAATCTGTTTAAGCTTATCTTTTTCTTCATAGTTTTTATGAGTTACTACCGGTCCAGTTGCAACCTCCGGAAATGTTTTTATTATTTTTATATTATGTGCAGTATCTGGAAAATTATTATAAATATACTGTAATGCCCAGTCATCTACGATAGCAGCTTTTACAGTTCCATTAGTTACTTGATTTATTGATTCTTCATGACTGTGAGTAAAATAACTATTACTGAAAAACTTATTTGCTGATAACCCGTTTTTCTTTAAATAATCATTCATTGCTAAATACCCAGAATAACTGTAAGTATCTACAAATGCAAAGCTCTGACCTTTCAAATCTTCAATACTATTTATATTGGAATCTTTTTTTGTTATAACTATGGGATGATAGTATGTTTTCCCCCTATTTGGTCTTGCTAAAAGTTCTAAAGACTCCTTATCTTCATATAACGAATATGCTCCCGTAGATAAGAATGCTACATCTATCTTGTTATTCTTTAATAATACATTTATATCTCTATAACTTTTTTTCTGTATTAATTTTACTTTTTTATTCAATTTCTCTCCGATATAATTAGCTAATTCTTTTTCCAAAATATAACTCTTATTATCACCAGTTACGGAAATCAATCCAATTCTTAAAGTTTCATCATCCTTCGCGCTATTATCAACTGTTTCTGTTACTTCAGAAAAGTCTATATACTCTTCTTGTTTATTCTTCAAAACGAAAGGAAGTACTGCAAATAATAAAACAGAAAGAACTATTAAAAATAGGCTTATAACTATTCTTTTCATTTTTCTCCAACCTCTAAATTATTTTCTCCAATTTCAAACACTATATCAATAAATTATTATGTTAAATAATAGAATTAATACTATTTATCTTTTATTAATAGTATAACATTTTATTTTTAATGAAAAAAGTGAAATCATTCAATTCTTTCTGATAATCACAATAACTTAATTCGTTATATATGATAAACAGAACAAATTTACTATCGACTTCACTAAATATAGTTATTCTTTAATTTGTAACCTTAAAAAAAGAAGAGTCTATAATAAATACGGTTGATAATAAATATCAGCCGTATTTAAATTTATAAAAAAATAGAAAAGAATGTAAAATTCCTCTATAATTTAAGTATGAGCAAAAAATCAAGAAAGGAAATTTACATTCATATGTGTAATTATAGCAAATCTCTTAAAATAACGCTACAAATAACTGACAAAAATATAAAAATTCTAGATAAAACAGATGAAATTGAAATAAATGGTTGTAAGCATCTAGTTTATTATGGAGTATTGGAAGCTTCATCTAACTTTTGTCCTTATTGCCAAAAATGTAAGATAATTAATAACGGTTATAGAAAAGTAAAGGTTAAAATGCCCTCTATTTCTGACAAACCAGCTATCTTATACTTAAATAAACATCGTTTTATATGTAGAGGTTGTCGTAAATCCTTTACAGCTGAAACTACTGAAGTTAGGAAGAATTCTAATACCTCTAAAAATCTACGAGCAGGTATTATTAAAAGATTGTCTAAAGAGAATACTTTAAAAGAAATAGCTGAATCTTGTGCTGTATCTACTAATACTGTATTAAGAATACAATGTGATCTATCTAAAACTTTAGAAAGACCTAAAACCTTACCTGTTTGTATGTGCTTTGATGAAGTGTCTTCTACTTCCGATAGTATAAGTAAAATGAGCTTCGTGTATGCAGATGCATTAACTCATAAAATACAAAATATACTTCAGGGGAGAACTAACAAGATTATTAAAGACTACTTCTTATATTATTCTTATCAAGAGCGTTGTAAGGTTAAGGCAGTAGTTATTGATATGAACTCTGGTTATAAAAGTATTATTAGAGAGCTTTTCCCTAATGCGAAGATAGTTATTGATAGATTCCATATTGTTCAGTTAGTTAATAGAGCTTTTAATAAATATAGGGTGTCATTTATGAACAGTATTAAAGACAAGAATAAAGAGTTATACAGACAATTGAAATGTTATTGGAAAAATCTTCTTACTAGCTATAATGAATTAGATAATGGTACCCACAAGAAGTTTAAATACTTTAAGTACATCACTACCGAACAAGATATTGTCAACTACTTAATTAAGCAAGATTCTCAGCTTTATAAGTGTTATTGGCTTATCCAAGACCTTAGAGAAGCTCTTGAAAAAGATGATTTTGATAGTTTTAAAGCTTTAATTAACGATAAATCTACTTTACCTAGATATATGTTTACAGCTATTAAAACACTTAGAAAATATAAAAGACAAATCAAAAATACTATGTATTACAATGGGCTATCTAATGGCCCTTTAGAGGGAATTAACAACAAAATCAAAGTTATTAAACGTATTTCTTATGGTTATAAATCTTTTAGTAACTTTAAAGCTAAAATACTACTTGTTTTCAGTCTATTTACACCTTCAGAGACTAATAAGAAACCTAGATATTCGAAAGAAGAGCGTCAAGCTGTTCTCGCTAAAAAGAAAGAAATAAGATTAAAACGAAAAAATAGGAAAAAAGCTATACTACTTAATATAGCATAGCTT